>CAKOLP010000007.1 GCA_934096025.1 uncultured Bacilli bacterium | reverse complement strand
TATCAATATAATATGAATTACCGTTATAAGTAAAAATACCATAACTTGAATAACTAGAATTATCATAAGTAATGTCTTCATATAATATTTTCTTTGTTCTTGCATCAAGTAAATACCCTTTATTATCTTTAATAAATTCAAAATAAATTAATTCATCATTATCTAAATAAGGTGCTGAGTCTTCAAAATCTCTCCATAATACTTTACTCTCTTTTAAATCGACAATAATACTTTTACTTTCCTTATTATATGATTGAACGATTAATAAATCTCCACCAAATATTGCTGTATACTCAAAGTCTCCGGTAAAATCTAGAGTATAAATTTTATTCATATTATTATCATAAACTGCGTTACTAACTAAAATATATTTTTCATCACTAGACTTTTTAACTTGTGAGCCTTCTACTAAAACATTACCATTTATATCAATTATTGTTTTAATGTTTTTATTCTTTACAATTATATATTTATCGCCAAATAATTCATAATTATTATAATCATTTTTATACTCACTTATTTGATTATCATTATAATCATAAATTACTAACTTTTTAACCTCATCTTTAACATAAAAATCTTTTCCCACTCGTACATTAATGCTATTTATCTTTTTAAAATTTTCAATACCAATAGTTGCTGGTGCTTCAACTTTCTTCTCATCTTTGAAACTTATATATATTGCTATACCACAACATGCTACTAGTAAAACTAATGCACTAATTAATAACCTCTTTTTATTCTTTTTCATATCATTTATTCCCCATATAATATAGTCTTTCATTTAAATTACTTGCTACTAAATCAATTTCATCATATTCTTCATCATCTAAAAATAAATCATCTAAGTATCTATCAATAAGAAGTAAAACCTCTGCTAAAGTTTTACATTTAGTTACATCAATATTACATTTTTTTAATACACTAATTTCATAATCATTAATAACTATATTGTCGCCATATTTTTTTAACTCATCCATTTGTTAACCTCACTTTTATTATATTTTATCACAATAATTAAAAAAAATATAGATTATGAAAACCCATATTTCAGTTTTTTAAATTCCAGTAAAGAAAAAATAAATTAACCTAATTACAGCCTTAAAAAATCTAGTCACAATTATGATATTTTCTAATTAATGCAGCTTCTTTTTTATATTTTCTTTTTTCTAATTTGCTTTTGGCTAAATTTTCTGGTGTCATTTTAGTCACCCTTATTTTGTGACTTTAAAATATTTTTATATTCAATCAAAGTAATAATTTCTTTTTTATCCTTTTCACTTAATTCATTAAATCCTCTGGCAAAAACAACATCATTACTATTTATAATTTGTTCTTCTGAAGTCAATTCATCCATACTAATATTATATAATTTTGAAAAATTCTTTAATTCTTCCAAATCAATTTTACGAGTTCCTTTTTCAATTCTCAATATAGCATCTCTACCAACATCTAAAATTTCAGCCACTTGCTCTTGAGTTAATCTCAAATATTTTCTTAATTTTCTTAATCTCTCACCTATCTTTTTATGATTCAATTCTTTCATACTTTACACTCCAATCTAAAAATTCATTTATATTATATGCGACAATGTTGAAAAAATCAACATATTAACTTTTTTTATTTAATTTTTATTATTTTAGTATTTTTAAAATCCATTTTTTTACTATACTTTGCTTTTCTTATCTTTTTTTCTATTTAAAAATTTACTTTCAATAAACTACTTAAAATTGCAAGTTGTCGACCACTTTTAGCATCCTACACCTCAAAAGTGGTCGACAACTCAACAAAATTTATTATTTTTTTAACTTTTTAAGCATTTTAAAAGCCATAGCTAAATAACTATGGCAATTAGGGTGTTAGAACCTTTATTAACAATCTTAGTAACTGTTTCTTTTAGTTTATATCTCGTATTATCTGGCATCATACTAAGCTTTGCTTGTATTCCCTCTTGAACAATAGCTTCAAGACTTCGGCCAAATATTTCACTCTTCCAGATACTTGATGAGTCAGTTTCATAATCCTTCATAAGATGATTTATCAATTCTTTAGATTGAAGCTCGCTTCCAATTATTGGTTCAAAAGTTGACTCTACATCTACTTTTAACATATGAATTGAAGAAGCTACTGCTTTTAACTTAACTCCATATCTACTACCTTGTTTTACTAATTCCGGAGTTTCTAATTTTAATTCACGAATACTTGGATAAACTATTCCATATCCCGTGTTCTTCGCCATTTTTAAAGCTCCGGTAAGGGCATCTATTTCTTCTTTATCGTCTTTATATGAAGCAAACATTTTTAATAAACCTGCTTTTGTGGCAACGGCGGTGCCCATTAAACTTTTTAATGTTTCTGTGTATAATTCATTAGAACTATCAAGAGTTATTGTAATAGTTCCTGTTGAGGCATCTAATTCAGAAATATATGCATTATTTATATATGGGGAATCTTTATAATATTCCATAATATAGTCCACGTCTTTAATTTTTTCTACACTAATTACACTTTCTCTTATCTTTTCTAAATAATGCTTTTTTATATCGTGAGTGCCAGGAAGTACATGCACCCATTCTGGTATGGAAACCTTAATATCTAAAACTGGGAATTCATATAATGCTGTTTTTAAAATTTCCATTATTTCTTTTTCATTCATTAGTTCTGCGCTAATAGGCATTACTGGCACATCATATGCTTCGCTTAAGCTTCGTGCTAGTGAAACTGTTTCCGTATTTGTTGGGTGTAATGTGTTTAAAACCATTATAAAAGGTTTTCCAATGCTTTTTAGTTCACTAACTACTTTTTCTTCTGCTTCAATATATGATTCTCTTTTAATTTCGCCAAAAGATCCATCACTTGTTATAACTATCCCTATGGTTGCATGATCTTTTATAACTTTCTCTGTCCCTATTTCCGCCGCTTCCACAAAAGGAATAGCGTCCTCAAACCAAGGGCTTTTTACCATCCGAGGATTTCCTTCTTCATCTACAAACCCATTTGCCTCAGGTATAACATACCCGACACAATCTACTAATTTAATGCTTGTTTCAAATTCGTTTATCTTAATCATAGCGCCGTTGCTTGGAACAAATTTAGGTTCCGTTGTCATTATAGTTTTACCTTGAGCACTCTGAGGGATTTCATCTAGACATCTTTTTTTCTCATATTCATCTGTTATATTTGGTACGACCAAATTTTCTATAAATCTCTTGATAAATGTAGATTTTCCTGTTCTAACTGCTCCGACAACACCTAGATATATTTCTCCATTGCCCCGGCTTGCTATTGATGAGATAATTTTTTCTTTTTCCATAATCCACCATTCTTTCATTTTTCTAATTAATGCTATGATGTAAATGGTTTGATTATGACAAATTATAAAACAATTTCAGTCCTACAGTTCCTACGTGTAAGTATCAACTTGTTTTCCTTTAAACAATTATCACTACTTTTCATTTATTTTTTTTACCTTTTCCTCTTTTATGCGTTGTATTCTAATTCAATAGAAACTCCTTGCATTCCATCATAATAATCTCTTACTGAAGTTGTAAAGTTTAGTACTCCGCCTAATCCATTATGACTTATTAAATATGCTTGTGATTGTGCTAAAGTTACGTTGCTTACTGCATGTTGATATGTTCCAAATACTTTAGCGAATTCTGTTGTTGCAATAACCGTTGCTGATATATCACATTCAAAATATGAAGCATCGTCTACTAGATTCATTGATATACCAAAACCGTTGTCTTTTATAACCATGTTTCTTCCGTTGTAAGAATAATTTATCAAGTCATAATATCCGTTTGAAGCTGACCAATATGTTTGAGTACCCTCTTGTGATCCAGCTAAAACATAAGCATCATCGGTACGCATCCCCATAACATCAAATGATTTTTTATTTGGTGTTACTAGCCAACGATTAATCAAAGTCATAGAATATGCATTACCACTAATATGTGTATCTGTTATTTGTATATTCTTATAAGATGTTGTATGCACCGTTGATCTTGTAGTTTTGGCACTTTCAAATGCATTTTCCGCTTCTTCTTTAGTAACTTCGATTGATGTTGTACCGTTTGTTGTTTCTGTCACTTTATAATATTTACTAACTTTTTGAGTGTTTTCTAAATCATAACTTAAATATTTTTGGGCTTCTTCATCACTCATAACTGATATACGAGCATCTGAGAAAATAATTCTAAGTCTGTCCTTTTCTTCTTCTGTTAATGTTGCTGCACTTGCTTTTGTAATAAAACTAAATAGTAAGAAAAATACAAATAGATATTTTATGTTTTTCAAATTTTCCCTCCTTTCGTATCTGGTCTCATCGTAGCAGATATTGTCGAAATAATAAATAGAAAAAGCCGAGAACTGCACATCCATTATTTGAGAATACTGTTTATTTCCCCATATTCCTTAAAAATTATATCTATTTCATTTTTATATTTTTTAGTTTCATTAGTAAGATCTATAATTGCATTTTTATCAACTAATAATTTATAACTCTTTTTAGTTAAATGGTTTTTATTAAAATTTTTAATGATCACCTTTTTACAACCATCATTATATACAATTTCTATTCTATTATTTTTATCTTCATTAATATATTTTAAAGTTTTTGTTTCTGCTAAATATTCAAAACTATAATTATTTTCATTTTTAAAATACATAATTTTCTTTGGATTATATTCATAACCTAATTTACTACGTTTGTTATTACTATCTGATTTTTCTTTTTCTGTAATTTCGAACGGATCACTAAGATTAAAGTTATCAAAAGAATTTGTTTTGACATTTAAAAATGATAAATACTTGTTGTCATATTTATCACTTAAAGTTGCTTTATTATATGTAAGTTTATTGCTACTAAATTCATTTTGTAATGAAAGAATACTCGTGTATTTTGTTTCTTCATCATTTTCATCTGTAGCATATATGTCTAAATATAAATTATTTTTCATGCTGGTTATTACATCAGCATTTAATAAATCAATACTATTTTTAGATTCTTCAATATAAATATCTTCAAGTGATGTTGCTTCATATAAAATAAATTTATCTCCCAGGTAGTAAGTGTATAATTCCAGCCTAATATTTTTCGGAGTATACTTTATTTTATCGAGAGCTATTTTATTAATATTAAGAAAACATGTCGATTTAGTTTTAATAAAATAGCTATGTGCTATGGTTATGTTATCACTTTCATATTTTATATTGTATATTTTTACCATATTATAATTATTTATGAAATAAGCTAATAAGAAGAAAAATATTACTGCGAAACAAATTATGAAAATATTTTTCAGAACATAATTAAAAGCTTTAAAGGCTGATCTCTTTAAATTGTTAAAGCGGTCACGTAATGTCTTTTTGGATTTTACAATAGAAGATGGAGAAACATTTAACTCATTACAAATATTTCTTATGCTATACAAATCTGGTACAGTGTCACCTTGTTCCCATTTTGATATAGTTCTATCGGATACACCAATTATTTCTGCAATCTGTTTTTGTGTTAACTTTCTTTCCATTCTAATATTGTAAATTGTACTTGCAAAGTCTATGTCATTAAAGTTTTCTTTTTCGGTTTTGTTCGCTTTCATATTTTCACCTCCTTTAGTTTACCACAAAATTAGACTTTGTGCAGTAATATTTGACAAAAGATTTAAATATATCTTATAATAAATCGAAAAAAGAGGTGGTAACGTGTTTGAGGGAATAAAGTATAGGAAATATATTAGTGAATTAATAGCTAATCAAAATGAAACAAACATTCCTTTTTTACAAGATGTTTTTAAATATGAGGATTATGATAGATTGCTTAGGCCTGTACTAGATATTATTCGAAATAATAGACATAGACCTTTGACAGAATTAAGATATATGCTTTTTTGTCAAAGTGGATTAAAAGATGTTATTTTGAAATTTGTTCATGACACCCAAATTACTCCGGGTTTAATATTGGATTTTGGAACTAGAAAAACTAGAGATACAGTAATGTGTGGTTTAAGACAAGAAGTTGTTATGGAAGATGGGAAATTCATAAAAAAAGAATTACCAATTGAAGAAAATACTATTTTTGACTTAGCTTCTTCTTCAAAACCATTTACTGCAGTTGCTATACTATATTTATATGATAATGATGTTATTGATATCTTCGACCCAGTAATTAAGTATGTTCCTGAATGCGTAAATCTAGGAGATGTTACAATTTATGATTTACTAAAGTTTAGGGTTGATGTAGGAACTGATAAAAGAGTTGATGCTGCTAAAAGCAAAGAGGAAGCTGAAGCAATACTTTTTACTTTGCATAAAAGACCAGATGTCATAAAAGAAAATGCTTATACTGATATGGGAGCTATGATACTTAAGTACGTTGTAGAACGTGCTAGTAAAATGCCATTTCATGAATTTGTAAGTGAAATTATTTTTAAAACCGCTAAAATGGAAGATACTCACTTAATAGTACCACAAGAAAAATTAGACAGAGTTGCTAATGAGAATTATTCAACTATTATTAATAGCGGGGGAAAACCTATTACTAAGTTTACGACATACCCAGGAGTTGTTCATGACGCTAAAGCTTTAGCTATCGGAGAACTTGAGGGAAATGCACCGGGACATGCGGGATATTTTTCTACCAAAAAAGATATGATTAATTTTGCAAACGCTCTAATTGATGGAAGAATTATTTCTAAATATAGTTTGTATTCAATGAGTGAAACAGAAACAGGTTTTAAAGATGAAGATATGATAGCAAGATTTTATGGTTCACTTGTTTATTTAAAACAGTTAGATCCAAAACACTTAGCTGTTTATCCTCCACTTTCTGGGAAATCTTTTATGTCGCCAGGATTTGCTGGTACACAACTAGTAATTGATCCTTTAAATGATTTTACTTTATTTATCGGAGCACCTAGACTTCATAATAGAATTTATCAGATTCATCCAAGTCAAACAAAAAACATTATTGTTGATGAAAAAAATAAAAAGACTTTCAAATTACCTAATGGAGAAGAAAAAGTTATATCTAGCGACTATACTAAAGAAAAAGAATACTTAGTAAAAATGGCTTTAGATTTAGCTATTCAATATAAACTATTAGAAATTATTAAAGCACCAAAAAAAGAAATGCACTTAGTAAGAGAACTAAATTAAGCATTTCTTTTCTTTTTGTTATTTTTGCTTTTTTTAGAGTTTAGGTTTTCTTTTATCTCAATTATTTCATTTTTAGCATCTTGATTTTCTTCCTTTGCTTGTGGTACTGAAGTTATTTTCTTAGGTTTCTTTTTGGATTTTTTAGTTATTATTATAATAAGGATAATAAACATAATAACTAGAATTGTACTAAAACCAAATATTATGTAAGTGTAAGTTTGAATTTTTTCATTTAAATCAGTTATATATTCGTCATTATAAATACTAATTGTTTGATTTTTTTTATCATACATAAAGTAGGCTTTTTCTCCGGATTCTAAGTTCATTCCGTAAATTATTGCAAAATTAGAGTCTTTTTTGTAAACATAGGCTTCGACTTTTTCTTTATTAATCTCGATTGTATCTTTTTGATAGCCAGAAATTTCATCGTTTAAAGGAAGTGGATATATAGTTATTTTATTAGTTCCAACCTCATAGTAAGCTTTGTATTCTTGTGTTTTTTCATCATAAATATATAAACTTACTTCCCCATTAGAATTTTTTAAGCCCACTAAAACTATATTAGTGTTTTCATTTTTATAAGCAGGAATATCAAAATCATTAATTTTTACTGTATAATCATTATATAAGCTTACTAAAGGTAGGCTTTCTTTTATTTTTACTACGGTAAATTCATTATCATTGATTTTTACAGCAATAGGATTGGCATCTTTAACTTCGACATTTATTGTATATGTTTTTTCTGCACCATTTTCAGCCCGGACAACGATTGAAAAAGTATTACTGCCTAAACTTACCTCATGAGTACCTGTTCCATTGATACTTGATTTTCCATCTTCGGCTTGGGCTTTGATATTTATTTCTTTTGTATTTTCAGGAACTACTGCACTATACTCTAATGTATCTTTATTAAATGCAGGACTAAGTTCGAAGCCCTCCACTTCTAGAGATTTTAAATTATTATTTTTAGAATAACTTGCTTCAAGTTCTGCTTGAGTAATTATTTTTACAGTTTTAGCATTAGAAGATAAACTTAAAGAAGAAAAGTCATTAAAATCATACGCTAAATAACTATCAACATTTAATTTGGTATTGCCGGTTTTTAAAGTTTTAAATGTGAATGTGTAACTTTTTTTCTTTACTCCAGTATTACTGGAATTTACCATTCTTGTTCCTCCACCCTCTGCGTTGCTACTTGTTAGTTGCAAAACGCTCCGGTCATAATTTAAGTCCATTTGCCAACTTCCTATTAAGCTTGAACTTGAAAGAGTTACGGTAACTGTTACTTTATTTCCTAAAACAACCGTTGAAGTTCCAGATACACTTATACTTCCACTGGCAGCACTAACATGCAAGGGAATAAATAATAAAGCAAATGCTAGTAAAATTCTTTTTATTCTTTTCATAAATTAATTCCTTTCTTATTGAGTTATAGTATATGTTCCTAAAATATTTTTTTGAACTTGTAATAAATCTAGGGCATTAATTACGCCATCTCCGGATGTATCGGCCGCTTTAAAATACGCATCACTTAAATTATAAGTACCTAAAATATTTTTTTGAACTTGTAGCAAGTCTAAGGCATTGATTACGCCATCTCCGGATGTATCACCTTTAATAACTATTGTTAAAGTTTCTGTAGTTTCTTGATTATTAATACTTACTTTAAATCCTGTACCTACTTGAGATGAGGTTATAGCTCCGGATGCATCATACACTGTAACTGTGGCATTACCCGCAACGGATTCTAAAGTGCTTTTTATTGCTTCTGCGTTAGTTCCCACGGGAATATTAGAAATATAATTAGTTTCATAGCGATAGCCACTTGATGTAACTATAGTACTTATAGGAATACTACTTGGTTTAGAATCAGTATTATCTTCTACTGCTCCACTATTACCATTGTTTATTGTGGCATTCATATTTTTATAAACAGGTATTTTGAAAATAAAGTTCGAATCTACAATATCACTTTCTTGATAGGCTTTATAATTTAGTTTTGATTCATTAACTGCTGCATCAACAGCTGTCATATATTGATGAATAAAGATGCGGCTTGTATCTGTGGGTACTACATTATACTTTTGAAGATATCCAGTATATTGACCTTTGTTTACGTAATCATTAGCAATTTTAGATATTCCTCCATTTAAGGCTGCATTTAAGCCATTCCAACCTGACTTATACGCATATTCCAAGCCACAATAAGTTGTACCATTTTGGGCAACACAAGAGTCGCTAACACCAAAGTTAAAAAAGTTCATATAGCCATAGTATTTATTATTTTCTTCAGTATAAGTTCCACTGTAAAGATTATAAAGCTTAGTCGTACGGCCTAGTTCTTGAGTAATACGCCCCCCGATAAATATTGGACTTATAGTATTATCTTTACTAAATGAATAAATTAGACTTTCTAAGTTAATACCGTTTACTAAATGGAATTGATAAAACCCTGCACTTTCCATCATTTTCTTAACCGTAGGTTCGTAAAATGGTTCTAAAACTGCATCGTATGATTGGTTTAAAAATTGAAAAATATACTTTTCGGTAAAGAAATTACGAGGATCCATATAATATGCCAAGGCTTTTTGAGATGGTGCGACATAGCCCCCCGGAGAAGTAGCTGTACAGCTGGTATCAAAAAAATCTTTATCATAAGTCTTATTAGAAATAAAATTAACACTACAATTGCTCTCACGTAATACAGCATATGCCCAATCAAGGTCAACTGAGATTCCTTGGAATTGCCAATTTGGATGTCTTTCTTTTAGGCTACATAAGCCTCCCCAGTAGCTTGAGGGAATGCCATTATTATTAAGCTCGACTTCACACTCGGTTTGTGGCGCAACATCATCCGTTGAATAAGATTTAATAAGTTCCACATCATCACTACAAACATATCCTGTTACATTGGTATAGTACTCTATTTTGTACCAATCCCCTTTACATCTTTTATGATTATTAACATCTGGATAAAGGTTGTAATCCACTAAAGGATAATAGTCATTTTCGGCTAATCTATCTATATATGAACCATCTACCCCACCAGCATCTGGTCTTAGATTTACTTTATCGTTTACTATTCTTACTCTGTAAGTAGAATTATCAGCTTTTACATTGTTTAGGCAAAAGAAAAGAACAAATATTATCAAGAAAAGATATTTTTTTCTCATATTCGACCTCCTTCTACTTTAATCATTATATCAAAATTCAATGTTATTGCCAAATTAATTGCATAAATATAAGTAAAAACATGTATATTTTACTATTATTTTATTGGTAAATATAATATAATATTAATAAATGTGGTGATATTATGGGAAGGAATTTTGATGAAATAGATATTATTTTTATTTTTTTAATATCTTTATATTTAGTTGTGCTTTTTGTTTTACTTCTGTGGGTAATATTAAGTAAACTTGAAAGCATGCAAATAAAGAAAAAGGGAAAATCTAGGTTAAGTTCTAATACGAAGTTTGATAAATTTATCGGAGAAAATACTAGTAATAAAGAGGAACTTAAGGTTTTAGATAAAAATGAAAAAATATCTCCGGTTAAGAAGAAGACTCCAAGTACTAAAACTACTAAGGCGGTCAAAAAGACAAATGTTAAATTAAATGATACAGTTAAGAAAAATAATAAAACTACAGTAACTAATAAGATTAAAGAAAATGTTAAAACAAAAGAAAATATTAAAGTTAAAGTAAACAATAATACTAAAGATAATAATAAAACTAAAGAAACCAATAAAGTTAAAGCACCTACTAAGACTACTATTTCAAAAGACATTAGACCACAAAGTACCACAAAGAAAAATAATTCTTCACGAAGAAATAATGGCTACGTAAGCCCTACTAAGAGAAAGAAGAATAATAAAAAGAAAAAAAGATAAAAAACTAAGTCAGAAAGATAAAGACTTTAATTTATCTTTTTTTATTGCATTTGATAATGCCAAAGAAACCCAGAGCTTTTTAATTGCTAGAGGTTTAAATCTTTAATACGATAGTACTGTTTCTCCATAGTGAATATTAGGCTTTGTGTTATACAAGTCTATTGCCTCTTGACCAGTTGGTGCTGGTTGCATATAGGCTCTGGCTTTATCTTTGGCCCCAATTGTTTTAAAACTACTACATGATATATCCCAATTTACTTCCGTTACTACTACATTTGCTTTCTTTACATTCGAGACTTACCTGAAAAAAGTAGTTTTCTTAAAATTATTATTAGGATTCAGAAGTTTGATTGTTCGTTTGACTATTTTGTTGATTATTAGTTGTTATTTTATTTGTTTGGGTATTTTTTGATGTTGTAATACTTTTTGTAATTTTCTTAATTACTTTTAATTTAAATTCTTTCTCTGTTTTATTACCGCTACTATCTGTTGCTATGTATTTTAAGTTATAAGTACCAGCAGTATCAAAACTATAGACTCCCTCTACTGTTGCTTTTATTTCTTCATTAGAATTATCACGTACTTTAACATCTTTTAATAAATCTATTTTTGTGCCCTCAGTTGTTGTTAACTCACTAGTTGCTTCTATCACCGGAGATGTCGTATCAACTATGTTTATTTTAAACTTATATTTTTTCTTCCTTTTTTTCTTTATATATAACTACTAATTCTTGGTCTCCAAGTTTAGATGTGTCAATTTTTTCATCCTTATTAATAATTTCAGCTTCGTTATCTTTACTAATTAAATCTAACAAATTAATTTCTGTATTAACTTCAAAAGTTAAATTATCATTTAGTCTTACTTCTACCCTAGGCTTTCTATTAATTAATATTATTGTTACTATTATACATATTGTTATAACTAGGCCTATTACTTATATAAATAAAAGTTTTTTATTATTTGTTTTAGTTGTTTTTTCATTACACTACCTCTTTTTTACCTATGTTCCATTTCTTGCTTAGCAATTTTACTTCTTTATATCAATACGTTAAAAAAGTGAACAATTAAACATTTACTTTTTGGTTACTCAAGCATACCTTTTATGATATTATCTTGTTTTTCGATATTATCTTTTTTGGTATCTTCATCGGTTGTTTTAGAATCTGTGCTACGGTGTTCCTCTGGAGTTTCTATATGTTTTTTAGCATTTGGAATATAAAGAGTTATTTCCTCGACGGTAGAAAGTAAGACATCTTTATGAACACTTTGATAGCCAATTTTTCCAGGGGTTATGCTAAAATTATAGAATTCTTCACCCTCATCTACATATTTAAAGTTTACTTTTATGTTTAAACTTTCGCAAAGTTGTTTTGCTTCATCAGTTGTTTTACCAACAAAATTTGGAAGTAAGGTTCCGGAAGAGTTTTTACGTTTGCCTTTTCCTGGACTGTATGTCTCATATGGTTTATTAATATCAAAACTAAATGTTTTTATTGGTTCATTTTCTTCTTTTTCCAAGACAACATTTATAGCTTTTTTAATATCATCTAAACTATCTTTATAATATCCTTGGGCTGAGGTATTTCTACCTTGAGCTGGAACATATACATTTAAGTTATATGTTTCTAGGTAAGCTTTACTAATACTTAGAATATCTTCTCCACTTACTAAATTACCTAACATATTTTTTATAACTTGATAGCCTGTAAACATTGTGTCTACTTCCATGTTAGTTGCTAAATTATTGCTTATAGCATTTACTATTTTTTGAAAGTCATTTAAAGTTTTAAAGTTAAGGGCTTTATTTGCTATTGCCTCCACTACTTGTTGTTGATGTCTTACGCGATCTAAATCTCCCCCGATGTATAGATGTCTATTTCGAGCATAAGCTAAGGCTTGTTCTCCATTTAAAGTTTGTAGGCCTGGGTCTACGCAAACTAATCCACTTCCATATTGACGATTAGAGTTTTGTTCACACATTTTGCCACGATAATTAACACCTTGGTATGAATTGAAATATGGTTTTTCAACATCTACTTCTACACCACCTAGAGCATCAACTAATTCCACTACACCTTTAAAGTTTATTTTGACATAATAATCAATATTAATATCTAAAAAATTATTTATTGTATTTATTACACAATTAGTTCCGTAGGCTGCAGAAGAATTAATCTTCGAATAAGCATTATTTTTACACGCTATTGGAACATACGTATCTCTGGGAATACTTACCATTACTGTATTTAAAGTCTTTGGATTAAAAGTTACTACCATAAGAGTATCGCCATTAAATGAAGTACTAGCATTTAAGCCTTGTTTTTCGGAATCAACTCCGAGCAAAAGAAATGTTAATGGTTCATCAAATGTTTTATTACTTATTATATCTATATCTTCATTCTTCTTTTTTTCTGTATATTCGTATATAACTTTAGTATCATTTCTGATGTTATTAAAACCATCTTCACTTTGGAATAAAGAAACATAATTGCCTGGCACAAAAGTAGCCCCGATTTTTCCAGAATATAAATCAGATAGCATTTTTACATAATCTTCATATTCTTCAGTATTATTAGCTAATTTTTTATTCTTATATAATTTGCTTGCTAAATCATAATCATCTGGTTCTATTTTTTTATTTATTATGCCTATATCTAACTTATCACTAAATTCTGTATCTTTTAAGGTAATTAGGTAACTTGTATATAAAAGTTCTTTATCTTCTGTTATATTATTTAAATTGTTATAAACAAAATTTATATAGTAAGCCCCTACACCGAAGATGATCATGAATACTATCGACACTATAGATGTTATTATTAAGCCCTTGTATCTTTTTCGAAGTAAATTTAAAAGATTCCAAAAAGCATAGATTAAAATATAGAGAATAAAAAATAAAATGATGATTACTCTAAGTAATGTTTCAATACCTTTTAAAGATAGAATACTTTTTAAAAATATTACAAAAGTTATAACATAAGCAACTATAATAAAATAATAAAGCAGTCTAAATATTTTCTTGCTTTTCTTAAGCTTTTTCATTACCCTATTCATTTGTATCACCTGCACTATAAGAAACTACATATAATCTGTTATCTTTTGCTACTAAAGTAATCGTGGCTTTTGTATCATAACCTAAGTCTTTTTCATAATCCCAAGTTAAGTTCACTACATAACTTTCTAAAGCAGTTTCTCCGATTTGAAACGTATCCTTTTTTACATCTTTAGACTCTACCGATTTAACAATTGGTAAAGTTTGTTTTCTTTTGCCATCTTTATCATTTTCTATTTCCTTATATATAGTGTCTTCAACATTAAGTTTAAAGTTTTCTAAGGAGTCAGGATATACGTATTCTAAACTACCAACATCATATTTATTTATTTTGTTATCTAAAGTAAATAAGTCAATTACAAAAAGTTCAGCTAGTATCTTAGCATAGTTTTCATAATCTATATCAGATGATGATAGTTCCTTTTTTAATTCTTGATAAGTTTTTTTTAGTAATTTAGTATCTCTTTCATCTAATGTATAATTAAAATTATCTATAGTATCAACTACTTTTACAATAGATGGTTCTTCTTTTTTAAATGGCTTAAAAATAAGTAAGATAACTACTAATATTATTAGTACTAGTATAATTAACAAAGGAACTTTATATTTTAGTCTTTTCTTTTTATTCTTCTTCATTTTATTCTCCGTTCATGTTTTTATTTTCTAAAAAATTATATACGATTATGGAATTGGATACTTCTAATCTTTGTTCTCCAAGTGTTTTTAAGTTATTAATGTAGTCTTCGGTTACTTCACTGTTATTTAGTATTTTATATTCTTCAGTAGAATTGTTGTAATACATTTTATTTGTTAAAATATTACCATTTGGAAATACTACAAAATTATCATTTTTTACAGTAAAGATATCTTCGCCGATTGCATATTTATTGTATATTCCATACATATTTAGTATGGTCGAAGAAACATTATACATACCCATTGTATAGTCTACTTGACCTTTGAATACTTTTTGTAATGATTTATCTTTTGTCCATATAATTAATGGAGTTTTCTTATTTAATTCATGATCATAATAATCATATTCTCGGTAGTTTTCACTTGTATCATCATATACTTCGCCGGTTTCAGGATTTAAATTATACAAATAATTAATTTCATTTCGTGAAAGTTTAGCATCATGGTCACCATAGAAAACAAAGACAGTATTATTGAAACAATCAGAATTGTTAATTAAATTAATAAAGTCTCCGAGTGCACCGTCAGCATAATTGGCACTTTTTATGTATTCTCCGATTGATGTATTAGATAAGTAATCTTTTTCTAAAGTTTTTATTTCTCCGGTATATTTATCTGTAACATTGTAGTGTGTTGTTAAATCAAGTTCACTATGTAAACTAGCTAATTTAAATGGAGAGTGATTTGATAAAGTTATTACTGTACCCATGTAATTACCATATGTCTTTTCGATTTCTTCAAGTTTAGGTACTCCTTGAGCAAAAAATAAGTGATCATTAATACCTAAATTAATTACATCTTCATTTGTATATTGGAATATTTCATTAAAATACATACCCGCATAACCTAAAGATGGATGGGCTTTATTACGGTTCCACATACTTGATAAGTTGCCATGCATACTAAAAGTATAATAGCCCATCTCTTTTAAATACTTAGGTATAGTAAAGTAATTTCTATCATAGTAGCTAACAAATACAGTTCCACTTGAAGCTGGTAACAGACCAGATAATAAAGTAAATTCTGTGTCACTAGAAGTTCCTGTTGATACTTGAGGATAAAAATTACTGAAAAACATTCCCTCTTTTGCTAGTTTGTTTAAATTCGGAGTTACTTCTGCACCATTAAATGATCAATCAATTA
>CAKOLP010000006.1 GCA_934096025.1 uncultured Bacilli bacterium | reverse complement strand
ATTATGATCCTAGTGAAGATTCAACATTTGTTATTATAATCTTTTCGGTTTTTGCAGGAGTAGGTCTACTTTTCATGAGTACTTATTTCATTAAAATTGCGAAACTTAGAAAGACTTTGGAAGAAGATTCTGAAAGAATTGAAAAAATATCTAATGATTTAGAAACTCATCAAGGAATTCATAATAAAAAATGTAAAACATTTATGACCTCAGATTATATTGTAAGTTATAATAATGCTATTAAGATAATTGATATCAAGAATATTATCTGGGTATATCCTTTTGAAATACGCCAAAATGGTTTAGTAACAAATAAAACTATATATGTTGTAACTAAAGATGGAAAGAGTAATATTTTTGCAAGTGTAAATGCTCTAAGTAACAATAATAATGCATCTTTCCAAGAGTTATATCAAGAACTTATGAATAGAACGCCAAACGCTCTCCATGGTTACTCAAAGGAAAATCAAGAAAAAGCTCGGGAAATGTACCGGAAATAGACTTTCAACACTGTTTGAAAGTTTTTATTTTCTTTTTAGAAAAATTATGATAGTATAAATAATTAAAAAGGAGCACTTATGACTGATAATGAAAAATTAATGAAAAAATTAGAAAAAGACATAGAACAATTAAAAAGACAAATTAAATATTGGAAATTATATAATGTTCGTAAAGAAGTGATTAAGAGTATTATAAAAAAAGGAATTACTTTTGAAAAATTCTTGCCTTATTTAATATCTATGGTTTTATTTTCAAGTTCTAGATTAGGGTTAGTTAAAAATCCGATAGTTTTTTACAATTATACTTTTGGTAATCCGGAATTAGCAAAAGATCTAGATGAAGACAGTCCATATTATTTGCCTAGCGATACACCAACATGGGAGAAGGTTTGGGAAAATCTTGAAAATATTGGCTTATATGGTCTTTTTGTGGGATTGTATGGAACGTTTTTGAAAGTAAATTTAACTAAGTCTAAATTTAAGGATAAGACTGAAGATTATTTATTGTCTTTAGAGAAAATAGATGAAACCACTTTGGAAAAAATGCAATACTCTTTGCGCCAAAAAGAAAAAACTATTAGCCTTTTAGATAGTAATTTATCAAATATAGAGTTTAGTGAAGATGGTCCAAGATTAATAAGAAAATAAGGAGTATATATGGAAAACTTTATAGATGAAAAACGCAATGATTATTTCTCGTATTTACGAGGGTTAGACTTACAACAATTACTAGTGGAAATAGAAGCCTATTTATTAGAATATAGAACTTCATTGGGACTAAGTGAAGATTTAACTTTTGGTCTTGAATTAGAATATGAAAGTCTATCCAAGCATGAAGTAGATGATTTCGTTATATGTAATTTACCTTTTTGGGTTTCAAAAAATGATTTAAGTTTACGTTCTGGCGGGGAAGTATCCTCTGCAATATTAAAAGACTCCAAAGAATGTTGGAGTAAATTACAAATGTTATGTGCTTTTTTAACCAAAGAAAAAGCCAAGACTACTGGAGTTGCCGGAGGCCATGTTCATATCGGGTCAAACATTCTGGGGGTTGATATTAACGCCTGGCGAATCTTTTTAAAAACATATGCAGCATACGAAAATATTCTTTTTAGGTTTGGTTATGGAGATAAAGTAAATGCTCGTTTAAATATTGCAGAATGTGCAAGACCAGAAAGAGACGGGTTATTATTTAATCACTTATATGATTTAAATACAGCCCAAACGATAAAAGAAATTTTCTTCTCATTTCCAACCGAAGACCGAAATATTGCCTTAAATTTACGTAATGTTTCTTTTGGCCTAGAAGATAAACCCCAAAATACAGTAGAATACAGATTATTTAATGCTACGACAAATGAGGTTGTATGGCAAAATAATGTAAATGCAGCAGCAAAGTTAATGACCTCGGCTAAAGAGGGAGCTATGGATGAAGAATTTATCGATTACAAATTAAGACAAATGTTATTAAAAACACCGAGTAAATATAGTTACAATTGTGTTGAGTTATTAAGTGCCTTAGAATTTGTGGATATAATATTTGCTAATAACCTAGATAAAATTTACTTTTTAAAGCAATACTTAAAAGGCTACCAAGAACACTATGGTAATTCTTTAGTAAAAGCCAAAAAATTTACCAAATAAAAACTGTTTTGAAAAATACTTTCTTAACAGTTTTCTTTATATATTTTATTAGCGTATTTAAAGTTAGCAATTATTTTCATAGTATCAAAATATTTCATTTTATCATTTTCATAATTTAAATAATAAGCGTGTTCCCATAAATCAATGCAAAAAAGGGGAGTGGCCTCATAAATATACGGACTATCTTGATTACTCAAAAGCCATAAATCTAATCTCTTAAACTTATCAATAACAAGGTAAATATATCCTGAACCTTTTATATTTAAACATAACTTTCTGGCTTCTTCCCAAAAATTTTCCATGTTACCAAACCTATTGTTTATAGCTAAAAGTAGCTCTGAATTTGGTGCTTCCTTTTGATGTGGATTAATACTTTCCCAGTAAATATTATGATTTATTACGCCACCTAGAAAGAATAAAATATCATTTTTATTATCTAAAGTATCAATAATTCTATAAACTTTTTCTATAGGAATATCGAAATTAAAATTATTAGCAATTAATAGTTCATTTAATTTGTCTAAATAACCTTTTTGATGTTTTTTATAATGTAGTCCCAAAGTGTGTGTGTCTATATATGGTTCTAACTCTTGATAACTAAAGGAGATATTTTCTAATTTATACATACAATTCACCATTAAAACTATATTTTAAAATATTAAAATTATGTTTCCATTAATTCTTGTTCTAATTTTTCTATATCTTCTTTTAAAACTAAAAATCCATTATTTAATATTTCTAAATTCTTAAAATCTACATCTAAGGTTTTAAGTAGTTCTAGGGAATACATACTACTTCCCAGAGATAAAAAGTTTAAGTATTTTTCTCTAAAATATTTCTCTGTTTCCAAAAAATTTACTACAACACTGGCAATTAAAAGCCCAGTTGCATATTTATAAGGATAGTAACTATGACGGTATAAGTGTCCAAGTCTTGACCATTCAATAGCATTATCTTTATCATAAGTAACTTTATTTCCATAATATTTTTTAATAATTTTTTTATATTTTGAATTTAATACCTCAGGCGTTAGAGAATCATTTTCAGCATAAAGTTCATTTTCAAATTCTGAATACATAGTTTGTTTAAATACGGTTATAAAATAGTTTTCTATTTCTTTACTTAAATAAAATAGTTTTTCTTCTTTAGTTTTAGCTACTTTATAAAGATATTTATTTAAAAGTATTTCATTTACCAAAGATGCAGTTTCTCCGACGAATATTGTACTATCTTCGTATATAAATGGTTGACTATTTTTAGAAAAATAATAATTTATAATATGCCCAATTTCATGTATTAAATTTTTTAAGTCAACATAAGACCCTCTAAAATTCAAAAACGAGTAAGTATGCCAAGAAAAGGTTATGGCTTGATGTTTATTCTCATTAACTAAGGCATCAATATGACCGTTCAATAAATAATCAAGAGCTTCCAAGTATTTATTTCCTAAAGGTTTTAAAGCCTCTTTAATAATGTTAATTGCTTCATCTAAAGTATATTTAATTTTTAATCCATTATCTAAAGGAACACCAAAGTCATATAAGTGGGCATCATCAATTCCAAGAATCTTTGCCTTAATCTCTAAATACTTTTGGATTAATCCTATGTTTTCGTGGGCGGCAATTATTAGTGTTTCTATAATATGTGAATCAATATTTTCATCAAATAGCACTTTTTCTAAAACTGAGTCGTATCTTTCAATCGAAGCATTCTTTTTGCGCCTTTTTATAATATTATCTAATAGTTTGGCAAAAATATCGTTTTTACTTTTAAAGCTTTGACTAATAGCAAAATAGGTTTTTTTCCGAGTATCTCTATTACGAGATGCAAGATACTTGTTCATATTAGTTAAAGTAATTTCTTGTTTACCATCTTCAGTCTCTATTTCCCCGAACTTTATTGAAGTAAGTAGGGCATTATATTCCGTTAAACATTTATTAATTTTATCAATGTTATCCTTTTGAATTTCACTTTCAAGAGAAGATAGATGATGTTTTTCACGTCTAAATAAGTTGTCTAAATACTGTTTGTATATAGCTAGTTGATTATTTTTAGCTATCCAATCCCTAATTTTATCTTGCCCAATTTTTATTATGGCCTCATCAATAAAATGTAGACTTAAGTCAACTTGATTAGAAAATTCTTCTGCTACTGACTTAAGTTTCATACATTCCTCTGATTTTACATTTTTATAATAACTTAAAGAACCATATACTAAAACATTGTTTGCAAGTTCTTTAATTTTCCATTTCAAGTTAAGAAGTTTTTCTAAAGAAGCGCAATCTAACTCAGTATTTTCATATTGTTTTATTTGTTCTAATAATATTTTTATATTTTCTATTTGTTCATAAAAATCTTCTGTATTTGCAAATAAATCTTTTAAATCCCAACTAAAACTCATTAATTATCACTTCCATTTATAATATAACATAGGCAATAAAAAAAGAAAATAAGTACTTTTATCTTCTTCTCGTTCTAGAGACTCCTTTATCTTGTTCAGTTAAATTAGCATCAGAATTTAATTCTAACTCCGAGATACTTCTTTTTTCAAAAATAACTGGAGTTTCTTCAAAAGCGTATTCGACCTCGCTAGGATTGTTGTTGGTATTATTTGCTGGATTAATATTTATATCATAGTGTTGATATGCAGCTTTTACCTTATCATGTGCTTCAATAGGATCCAATTTGAATTCTGCTGATGTGCTACTTATCACAGTAGGTCTAATGTTTCCCTTTTTAATTTTGTAATATATTTGAACCAAATTATCATCTTCCTTATATAAAACCATATTTGAATTTTCCATAGCATTATCTAAAATTGCTTTTTTAATATTTGATGCAGTAAATATCTTCAAGGCTCTTAAAGTGCAAGGTCTAATAAAATATTCATTAAACTCATTTAATGTCATTTCTTCAATTATTCCTTGCTTGTAGAAATCACTTAATACAGCTTCAGGATTTTTAAAATATTCAATTCCATCAGATATTGCATATAAAATATTAAAGAAAGGTATATGCCTATTATATCTTTTGCCACCTAAATCATCTTTCTCGAATAAATATTTATCTTTATAATTTTTAAAGTTTATTTTATAACCATTTTGAGCTATAGTCTTTGCCATAAATGCAAAAGTAGTAGCTTCTATTAAACAGCTAGAAATAAGACTTGAAAAGTAAATGGATAAAAAAAACATAATTAAACACCTCAAGAGCTATATTATCTTATAAAATTATGTTTGTCAATTAAAATGACATCTTTATCCAAGTATGATAAAATAAAAAACGGGTGGGTTATATGACTAAGATAAATGTTAATAATGAATATACTTTTTTACTTTTGCTTATAACAGAGTTTACAATTCGAAAAAAGCTTCCAATATTTTCATTAAGTGAATTAGAAAAAGAATTATATAGTTTTTATATAAATGAGGACTATCAAGCACTATTTTTAGGTATTGGTAGTAAAATGGATGAGCAAAAAATACTTTGTATAAATTTAGCTAAAGGTTATAAAAGTGCCCTAGATATGGGCTTGCTTACTCAATTATTAGATAAAAAATTTTTAATTCACTTAAAAATTGAAGAAGCCTTGGAATATCAGCGATGTTTTGAAGAAAATGCTGTAAGTTTGATGCAAGATTTATGTGATGAGTATTTTTCTCTGGGTAAAGATTATGATTGGAAAAAGCATCATTTAATTAGAACCTGTAAGCATAAGTTATCAAATTCGAAATAATTTTACAAAAAAGTGCTTTAATTTTCATTAACTTTAATAAAAAAATATGATAGAATAAAGGTACATTTTATTGGAGGAAATTATGTTAAATGTTAAAGAGAGTAAACATATGGAAGTAGAATTTTATTTGAGTACATTAGATGAAGTGGAAAGGGTTTTTAAAGAGCCAGTAAATGAGGATTGCGATTGTATTTCCTTGTATGATGTTGCCCAATATATGAATGGGTATAGGCTTCAATTTTGGAAAGTCAAGTTAGCATATGAAGATAAATTTAATAGACTACTTCGAGGAAGGTATGGACCTAAAGCTTTTGCATATATATGTGATTTTAATTATGAAGAAAAAAAGTTAGGAATTTATGGCCATTCATGCGAGGAGCCAACATACTTTACCAAAACAAATGGCAAGCTGCAAATCTTAGAACAAGGTTGCATGAGTAATGAAGAAGCAAAACTTTTATCTAGGGAAGTTTCGAGTGTTTATGATGAATTAATGACCATTTTTCCATTTATAAGTGATAATAATGCATATTCCATAAATTCAAGATTTTGCGTAAACATTGGCTTAGATAGAATTAGTATTTATGCCCTAAATGGTGACCAAAACCCTTATCCGGAACCTATTTTGGTATACACGCCATATCATAATGTTTATAAAGTGCCAGTTGACTCTGGATTAATAAAATGTGAACTGCATAATAAAGAAAATGAATTATTTAGTAAAATATATATAAGAATTAGTGATTGTCCAAAATGCTGCCAAGAAAATTTATATAAAATTCGGGAAGAACAATTAAAACTAGCAAAAAATAAATTAGCTAATGGCATGAAAAAGACTAGAATTCTTGAAAATATAAAATCATTTTTCCATTAAAATAAAAAGCAATATTAACTAAAATGTTTCAAAGTTAATATTGTTTTTTGATTCTTGAAAGTTTATCAGAAACATCGAGGTATAAACATTCGTTTTCTCTATAAAATTCTTCGAATATTGATGAATTAAAATGGCATTTTAAAAGAGTGTTATTTATCATGCGTTCTATTTCTTCTTTAGATATTGTATTAAACGAAAAGGCAAGTCTTTCTAAAAGTTTTGTATATTTCTTTTTATTAAAATCTATGAGTTCGGGATAAATGAAAACCTTGCCATTGTCATCTTTAATAATATGTGGATTTTCACTTGGCTGATATACTCTTGTCTGAGTGGGGTCTAAAAAATAATAAGATTCATTGTGATTGCTAGAGTTATAGCATGATTAGCATTTAGTAATTTTGCTTCTTCAAAAGATAAATGAGAATCACTTGACCATACTTGATTAGAAGAATCTTCAAATACTGTGAGTGTATAAGCTTCAAATCCTAGATTTTCCAAGATATCAGCAAGAAGCGAGGCATTGTGCCTACATGCAGACTTTCCAGCAAGGACATTGACACCCAAAATGTTGTGTAAGTCAGTAGTGACTAAATCTGTTTTTAAAAAAGTTTTGTGAGAAGATAAATATCCTCTAAAAAGTAAATAATAAAACATCGTATATATTTCCACTGGATTATTAAAATTAAACAATTTATTAAACCTAGAATAGTTATGCAAAAACTCCATATATAATAAGGTTAGTTCTTTAACAAGTATTCTATTTTTATTAAGAGACCGCATAAAAGGCCCAAAAGTAGAGTAAAAATTGCTTATCCCAACAACAACAGCAAGATTAATGGCTAATTGATTTTCGGGTAATAATTCAAATAATGCAATCAAGTTATCTTCGGTTATTCCGAAGTCTTTTCTTAGTGTAACTAATGTATCGTAAAAAAATGCATCTTTGATAAGATGAAGCTTATTTTGCATTCTGTTATCTCCTTTGTAAAAAGGATATTATACTTTTTTACCTGAAATGTCAATAAAACCTAGATAAAATACTTAATTATTGGTATAATCTATTTAAGTGGTGAGATTATGAAAAATATAAAATATCTATTAATAGCCTGTTTATTATTTTTAGTAGGAATTGTAACTAGTGAAGCCAGCTCTTTAGTAGATGGCAAATATTTGACTTTATGTACTTATCGAAATCAATATTATGATACAACAGCATCGGCTAATAGAACATATAATGTATATTTACTATATAATGTAAAAAATAATCAATTCGGTGTAGGAGAGTCGAGTGATGCAAATGAGTTTTCAAGCAAATTAGATGTAGTTGAAGGTCCTTTAGAGGGATTAGCAAATATTAAATATTTTGATCCTCATATAATTATAAATAAAGATAATTTTGTGTGTCCCAAACAAGGGTATTACGATTTAGGGGGCGGATTATCACGTCAACATTGCTTTTCAAATAATTCAGATTATTGTAAGAGCAAAGAGGGAGCTGGAGTAAGATACGTAGAAGCATCACAACAACAAAGAATATATAATTTTACTGATACTATAAATAGCTACTTTAAAAATTGGTCTATTGGAGATATAAGCTTAGATGATATTATTGCTGGTAAATATAAAACAGCAGATGATGTAATTCAAAAAATGAACAATGATTTTGAAGAAGTATATTTAGAAGGTAATAAAATACCAACCTTTATAAGTAATTCAAATGCTTATAAAAATGCAGTGCAATCCGTAAAAGAAAATTTTGATGATATGAAAACAAAATGGGAAAAAGAAATAGCAGAAAAAGAAGCAAATGGTGAATTATCAAAAGAAGAAGCAGATGATATCAGAGATAATCTTAATGATATAGGTGGTTCAATTGAAAATGATTTAAAAAATTCACTTAATAAAGGAACTGGGGCTAGATTAGATAGTAATAATGAAATAGATACGAATTTAACTTTCTGTAAAGGAAATAAAGGAGTGCTAACAGTATTTAGAGCTTTTGGATATATGTTGTTTATTGCTAAATTACTTATTCCTTTAATCTTAATTATTTTGGGTAGCATCGATTTAGCTAAAGCTGTATTAAATAGTAATGAAAAGCCAAATAAAGAAGTGCTTATGACTTTTGGAAAAAGACTTTTTGCAGCCTTAATAGTATTTATTATACCGACGATTTTAGATTTTGGCTTAAGTCTTGTTGATGGTACACTAGATGCCATGGAAAATTCTAAAACAAATGTTAGTTATTGTACTAAATGTTTATTTGATCCTCTTGGTGATGAATGTGAGGTTCCAAAGAACTAAAAATTAAACGCTTTATCGCGTTTTTTCTTTCTAATAAAATATTTCGATGTTATAATTATAATGTTAGGGAGTGTTAAAAATGGATATAACGGATGGATTAAATAAAGAGCAAAAAGAAGCAGTTTTGCATAGGGACGGCCCATGTCTTGTTCTAGCCGGAGCAGGTTCGGGAAAAACTAAGGTACTTACTACAAGAATAGCTAATCTTATAAATAATGGTGTTTATTCAGGTAATATATTAGCAATAACTTTTACTAATAAAGCAGCTAAAGAAATGCGTGCAAGAGTAGATAATATTGTTTCTGAAAATTATGCTTTCGTAGGAACATTTCATTCACTCGGAGTAAAAATAATACGTGAAAATTATGAAACTTTGGGACTAAGTCGAAACTTTACCATAATAGATGGTGATGATGTCTTAAGTATAATTAAAAAGATTCTAAAGGATATGCACCTAAATGTTAAAGATTATTCACCAAGTTATATAAGAAACAAAATTAGTTTTATTAAAAATGAAATGTTAAGTCGTGGAGAAATAGAAAAGTATTTTAACAGTGATTATGACCGTGTTGTTATTAGAATATATGAAGAATATGAAAAAATCTTGAAAAGAAATAATACTTTAGATTTTGATGACTTGCTTTTATTACCTGTAAAACTTTTTGATAATAAAGAAATACTTTCTAGATATCAAGAAAAATTTAAATACATTCTTATTGATGAATATCAAGATACAAATGAAGTTCAATACAAATTAGTAAAAAAGCTTGCTAGTAAATACAAAAATCTTTTTGCAGTAGGTGATGTAAACCAAAGTATATATGGGTTTAGGTGGTCCAATTACCGAAATATCCTAAATTTTGAACATGACTATAAAGATGCTTTGATAATAACTTTAAACCAAAACTATCGAAGTACTAATACAATATTAAATGCGGCAAACAGTGTAATTAAAAATAATGAATCTAAAAAAGAAGTTCATTTATACAGTGATTTAGGAGAAGGTATAAAAATCAAGTATAAAAGAGCAATAGATGATAAAGAAGAAGTTAACTATGTTGTAAAAGAAATTAAAGACTTACTTGCCATGGGTTATGATTACGAAGATTTTGCTGTTTTATATCGAACAAATGCCCAAGCAAGAAGTATAGAAGACGGAATATTAAAAGAAAACTGGCCATATAAAGTTGTAGGTAGTTACTACTTTTATAAGAGAAAAGAAATCAAAGATTTAATTTGTTACTTAAGGTTAATCGCCAATAGTAATGATGACATATCTTTAAAAAGAATAATTAATTATCCAAAACGAGGAATTGGAGCTAAGTCTATAGAAGAAATAGAAATTGTAGCCAATAGTTTAAATACTAGTATGTTTGATTGTTTAAGTAAGCCAAAGGAATTAGAATTTAAAAAACTAATTGAAGAATTAAAAGAAGAAGCTAAAAATCTAGATTTAACCGAATTAATTGACTTAATTTTATCAAAAACAGGAATAAAAGC
Organism: uncultured Bacilli bacterium; assembly: GCA_934096025.1. Classification (GTDB taxonomy): domain Bacteria; phylum Bacillota_I; class Bacilli_A; order RF39; family UBA660; genus Onthocola_B. Next base: position 5,465 of record CAKOLP010000006.1, on the reverse strand, counting down.
TGAGTTAGAAAGCGATAATAATATCGAATCACAAATTAGATTAGATAACTTAATGGAATTTAGAAGTATAACAGAAAACTACCAAAACGAAACTGGTAATGTTAACTTGGATGACTTTTTAGAAGATATAAGCTTAGTAGCAGATAGTGCTGACCATAGTGAAGATGATAACACCATTACTCTTATGACTATGCACGCCGCTAAAGGTCTTGAATTTAGGGTAGTATTTTTAATAGGTATGGAAGAAGGAATAATGCCTCATTCAATGTCTCTAGACACAAAAGAGGACCTTGAAGAAGAACGAAGGCTTTGTTATGTAGCTATAACTAGAGCAAAAGAAAGACTATATATAACGAATGCTAAAAGAAGAATGCTTTATGGTAATATAATATCTAATATTCCCTCAAGATTTATTAGTGAAATTGATACATCTTTACTAGCAAAAGAAGAAGCGCCAATTATTAAAAACATAATAAAGAGTACTATAAATAAAGTAGTCGGGGAATATAATAATGGTGATATTGTAGTGCATAAACTATTTGGAAAAGGGGTAGTACTTGAAAATGATGATAAGTATTTAACTATTGCCTTTTCTAAAAATTATGGCGTAAAAAAAGTTTTGAAAAATTATGAAGGATTAAGGAGAGTGTAAAAAATGAAAACTTTAGTAATAATGGCTGCAGGGATGGGAAGTCGTTTCGGAGGCCTTAAGCAAATTGAACCCGTAGGACCAAGCAAGGAGATTATAGCGGATTATTCCGTTTATGATGCTAAAAAAGCTGGCTTTGAAAAAGTAATATTTATAATAAGAAAAGAACATGAAGAATATTTTAAAACTAATATAATTAATAAGTATAAGAATATAAAAATAGAGCTTGCTTTTCAAGAGCTTGATTGTATACCTAGTGATGTTACCTTACCAAAAGATAGAGTTAAAATGCTAGGGACAGGCCATGCCCTATATTGCGCACGTGATTTAATTGATGATGATTTTGTTTTAATTAATGCTGATGATTTCTATGGTTATAATTCTTATGAAGTGGCCCTTAATTTTTTTGCAGAAAATCAAGAAGACTATTTAAGTGTAAATTATCCTTATTGTGTAACAAAAAGTGAACATGGAAAAGTAAAAAGAGGGGTTGTTAAGGAAGAAAAGGGTTTTATTCAAGATATTATCGAATGTGAAATTACTGAAAAAGAAAATATGGTAATAGCGCGGAGTTTAATTACCAATGAAGAATTTCCAATAAATCAAGACACTTTGGTATCGGTTAACTTTTTTGGTTTAAGAAAAAATTTCTTACCATTATTAGAACAAGAATTTGATAAATTTATTCATGGTAATATAGATTTAAATAGTGAGTTTTTATTACCAGAAGTATTAAAGATGGGAATAAAAAATAAGACATTTAGAATTTGTTCAAAAGCTTCTAAAAGTAAATGGATAGGCATGACTTATAAAGAAGACTTAGCATTAGTAAAAGAAAGCATTAATAAATTAATTGAAGAAGGAGAATATCCCGATGACTTATGGAACTGAAGAAATCAAAAAAAGAGTAGAAGAACTAACAAAGATTTTAAACGAAGCTAATTACAATTATTATGTATTAGATAATCCCACAATTACGGATCAGGAATTTGATAAATACCTAAGGGAACTAGAAAATATTGAATTAGAATATCCGGAATATGCTTATTCTAATAGTCCCACTAAAAGAGTTGGGGGCGAAGTAATTGATAAATTCCAAAAAGTCGTAAGAGATAAACCGATGCTTAGTATTCAAGATGTCTTTAGTGAAGATGAAGTAATTGATTTTATTAAAAGAATCAAAAAGGAAATAAAAGATGCTAAATTTGTTTGTGAATATAAAATAGATGGGCTAGGTGTCGCTTTAATTTATGAAAAAGGTAAATTAGTAAGGGGAATAACGAGAGGTGATGGGCTTATTGGTGAAGATATTACTCATAATGTCAAAACAATTAAAGCTATTCCTCTTGAATTAAAAAGACCTATAGATATAGAAGTTCGTGGGGAAATATTTATGCACAAGGATACTCTTGAAAAACTAAATATTGAACGTGAAAAACAAGGACTTAACAAACTTCAAAATGTTAGAAATGCAGCTGCAGGATCTATAAGACAATTAGATTCTAAAGAAACCGCTAAAAGAAAATTAGACAATTTTGCTTATTACTTACCAGAAGCTAAAAAATTTAATATTCATTCTCAAAGTGAAGCCTTAGATTTTATGTCAGATCTAGGTTTTAAAACTAATAAAGCTAATAAATTAGTATGTAATGAAACAGAAGTAATGGCTTTTATTAATGATGTTGCCAAAAAAAGAGAGAGTCTTAGTTATGAAATAGACGGGGTAGTTATAAAAGTAGATGATTTAAATATGCAAGAAAGCCTTGGGCAAACAAATAAATACCCGAGATGGGCAGTAGCATATAAGTTTCCAGCTAAAGAAGTATTAACTAAGTTAAAAGATATTATTTTTACGGTAGGAAGAACAGGAAGAATTACTCCGAATGCTGTTTTAGAACCAGTTCTTATTAATGGCTCAACTATTCGGAGGGCAACACTACATAACGAAGAATATGTAAAACTAAAAAACTTAAAAATTGGTGATATTGTTTCCATTAGAAAAGCTGGAGATGTAATACCTGAAGTCGTAGAAGCCAAGTTAGAAAGAAGAACTGGCCAAGAGCAAGACTTTAAAATGATAACTAAATGCCCGATGTGTCATGAGAGCCTTGTAAAAAAAGAGGGGCAAGTAGATTATTACTGTGTAAATAAAGCTTGTAAAAAAAGAAATATAGAAAATATTATCCATTATGTTTCTCGTGATGCCATGAATATCGAGGGACTAGGAGATGAAATAGTCGAAGAATTATACAACTTAGGATTTATTAAAAGTATAACTGATTTATATAGTCTGGAAGAAAAAAAGAAAGCTATCATGGAATTTGATGGTTATGGAGAAAAAAGTCTTAATAAGATGATTGAAAATATAAAAGAATCTAAAAATAGGAGTTTAGATAAACTTTTATATGGCTTAGGTATAAAAGAAGTAGGAGTTAAAACTGCCAAGATTCTAGCTAGTAATTTTTCTAATATGGATTTATTAAAAAGTGCGACCCTAGAAGACCTCCAAAGTATTAAAGATATAGGGACTATCACGGCTCAAAGTGTTGTTGGCTTTTTTGAAACTCACACTGAATTAATAAATGAATTAAGAGCTTTAGGAATTAACATGAACTATTTAGGCAAAGCTCTCCAAAATGATGAACTTATTTCTATGAAAAAATTTGTAATTACGGGAACCATCGAGGGCTATTCAAGAAACGAAATAAAAGAAATACTTGAAAGTTATAAAGGAATAGTAAGTGAATCAGTCTCCAAAAATACCGATGTAGTTATAGTAGGGGCAAATCCTGGTTCTAAATATGACCAAGCTTTAAAACTAAATAGAGTAATTTGGAATGAAGCTAAAACTTTAGAAGTTCTAAGCACTTTAACAAAAGGATAATCAAAATATTATTCTTTTTAATTTGCCAAAAGCATAAATAGATAGTATAATTAGATTACTAACAAGAGGTGGAAATTCATGAATAAAATGAAAGAATTATGGGGGAAAAACAAGGTTTTAATAGTATTAGGTTTAATACTTGCTATATGTTTGGTAGCAATACTTACAGTAACATTTTCATTCTTTTTAGGTGGAAGTAAATCAGTTTATGGAACACGCCTAGAAGAAATCGATAAACATCCAATAACAGAGAATTTTAAATCTGAATATATAGCTAAGTTACAAGAAGATACAGCAGTATCAAGTGTTAAAATAAATATAAAGGGTAGAATAGTTTATGTAGATATCAAATATGTTCCTGATACAGCCCTAGTTGATGCAGAAGCAAAAGCTCAAGCTAGTTTATCTTTATTTAGTGAAGATATCTTAAGTTACTATGATATATCATTTGTCCTAAGTGCCGAAGCATCAGCAAATAGTGAGGGCTTTACCATTTTAGGAGCTAAAAATGTTGCGGGTAGTGGCCTTGTTTGGAACAATAATACGCAATAGAAAGTGAGTAATAATGAAAAAGAAGAAAAATATTATATTAATTATAATTACAGTTTTAATTATAATAGGTATATGTGTAAGTTTATATTTTATATTAAGTGATAAAAACAAATTAACCGTTACTGAAAGAAACTGGGTAAATGAAAACATCAGTACAATTCAAAATATAAACATAGTAAACAATATAAATGTCTTTGGTTTAGATGGAGACGGGGTATTTTACGACTTTTTAAAAAGTTTTGAAAAAGAGTATAACTTAACGATTAATCCGATAACTTATACTAATAAAGAAGTTCCCTCAGGGCTAAGTTTTGGTGTCAAAAAAGAGTTTTCCGAAACAGACACAGTATTTTATAAAGACCATTACGTATTAGTAAGTAAGAAAAAAGGTATTATATCTAAAGAAGAAAACTTAAATGGCAAGACTATTGGTATATTAAGTGATGATTTAAGTTATGTAACAAAATACTTAAAGAAAACTTCTGATGTTGCTTTTAAACAATATGAAAGTAAAGATGAACTAAATAAAGCTATGGCTGAATCTTTAGAATATATGATTGTACCATTAATGGAATATTTAAATGTTACTTTAGAAAATGATTACAATATAGTTTATCATTTTAGTGATATTAATAAGTATTTTGTAATGACTAGTAATAATGATGTTTTATCTAGTATCTTAAAAAAATATTTCCAAACTTATAAAAATGAGCTAGAAAATACTTTTGATAAAGAGTTATTTAAATGTTTCCAAACAAATATGAAAATAACTGATACAGAAGTAGACTCAATGCAAAGTATTTCTTATAATTATGGCTTTGTAAATGCCTCTCCATATGAAGTAATCATGGGGGGCAAATACGGCGGAATTATCGGAGTTATCTTAAGTAAATTTAGTAATTTTGCTGATATAGAATTTAATTTCGTTAAGTATAAAAATGAAAACAAGTTCATGAAAGCTGTAAATCAAAAAGAAGTAGATTTATACTTTAATTATTATAATTACACTGATAACTACAATCAAACAAATGGCCTTGACATTGAATATGCTATCGTATTAAATAGACATAATCATACGGTTATAAAATCAATATATTCCCTTATAGGTAAAGAAGTATATGTATTAAAAAATAGTAAAATATATGATTATGTAAAAAATATCGAGGGTATTAATGTAAAAGATTTAGATAGTACTAAAGAACTATTTAAATTAAATAAGAGTGATGCGTATATTATTCTTGATAAAAATACCTTTAATTATTATAGTGAAAAACAACTAGATAATTATACTCTACGTTATAGTGATTATATAAATGATACATATAATTTTAAAGTTAGAACTGATAGTGCATTATATAAATTACTTAATAAGTATATTAG
>CAKOLP010000005.1 GCA_934096025.1 uncultured Bacilli bacterium | reverse complement strand
GTACTAATAATATTATGCCCAGAAGATATTGAGTTTCGAACAGCAGTAACCGCCTCAGCAGACCGAACTTCGGATAGTAAAATCCACCGCGGATTCTGTCTCATACAAGTTACCAGAACATCAGAATAAGATGCAATATTATTTGTTTTCATTGCCACTATATCCCGGTGTGGAAATATTTTATCTAAGTGAAGTTCCAAAGTATCTTCAATTGTTATAATTTTTTCATTTTCTTTAGTATGACTAGCCAAATACTTAACTAACTCAGTTTTCCCAGAACCAGTCTCCCCACTAACAATAATATTACAATGTCCCTCAACACAAGTCATTAAAAAGTCATGTAAATTTTCCGTAATATACTTTTCACTAAGTAGCTTATCTTTATTAAGACGGATTTTGGCAGGCGTCTTTCTTATAACACAAGCTATCCCATTCGTAGCAATAGACTCATGAACAAAGTTAAGCCGTAACTCAGCAGACTCAGCATCCAAAAAAGGGTGAGCCATATTAAATGTCTTTCCCATTACATTGGAACACTGAAAAGCAAGCTTTTCCATTAAAGCATTATTAATCTCAGGTCTTTCAACCCTGTAAACACCTTTATCAAGAGTTTTTAGCCACACTTGACCACCATTATCATAAGATATATCGGTAATATTATCAGTTTCCAAAAACTCTTTTAAAGGCCCAAAATCTATTTGTGAAAATACAGCATCATTCACACTAATCACCTCTTTTTATTCATTTGTTTGATTATTTGTATCTGGATTATTGGCATCAATATCATAATCCACAGTTATTTGTCTTGCTTGACTATCAATTACAGTAATAAGTCTATCATTAGTAATCTCAACACTAGCATTAGCATCATCATGTTTTTTATTAATAGGTACAGGATACAAAACCATACCACTTAAATATTCAACTTTTTTCAAATATTCATACATTTTAGTATCAACAGCAAAAGATAACCATGCCGGCGATTTTCCTGCCGTACCATCAAAAACATTCGTACCCTTAGAATCCTTTACACTTATAACTTCAATGTTAGAAATAAATTCTTCATAAACAAGTTTATCATCAACATTAGTTTTAAGCCATAAATCTATTTTATCCCCAGGATATATTGAATTAGCATAAGTAGTAGTATTATCAACTTTTAACCAATATTGTCTAAAACCCTCAGGAATTATTTCCAAATCTCTATTTACAAGCTTACTTTTTTCTACTACTTGATCTTTATAAAACATTGCCCCAGTCGTAACAGAAGTATTATTATTAACATAATACCCTACTAACTGCGCTTGACTAGTAACAATACTAGCTTTTTTTAACACATCACTATTTACTTCAACATATTCTATATCATCTTTAGTAATAATAGTTCCCGCTGCAATAGTTCTTGCAGCTACAGGAACCCTCTGTGGCTTAACAGCCTTATCCAAAGTCATTGAATATATAAACCATAACACAATAACCCCAGCAATAACAGCCAAAATAGTAACCGTATTACGATTCAAAAACAAAGACCTAATCTTACCTAAAAACCCACTCATTATCCCTCCAACCTTTCTGATACATTTAATATAATATTAAGTAATTCTTGACTAGAATATTGAGTAGAACCAGTATCTGGATTAATCAAATTATTTTTAGGTACCGGAATAATTGACACTCCCGAAATAAATTCAGCCATTTTCAAATATCTATACATTTCTGTTGGTACAGCAAACAACAACCAAGCAGGTGTTCTTCCACTTGTAACATCAAATACATTTTCTCCAGCATTATCTCTTACAGCAAGTACTTCAACATTCGAAATAAACTCTCCAAATACCAAAAGTCCATTTTCCGTAGTTTTCATCCATAAATCAATGATATCCCCCGGAAAAATAGAATTAGCATAAGTACTCGTATTATCAACTTTCAACTGATATATTGTATACCCTTCAGGTATCTCATCAAATATTGCATTCGGAAGCTCTTTTTTCTCAACAACTTGGGTAGAATAGAACATTCCTCCCTTAGGTATTGAAGTACCCGTAGTAACAAACTTCCCAACCAAATTATTAACAGTTGCTTTTTGATATACATCAGCTTTCTTTAAAAACTTACTACTAACTTTAACATATTCAATATCATCTTTAGTAATTTCTTCTGTAGCTAACAACTCTCTTTTAGCAATAGGAACAACTACAGGATTAACTTGCTTGTTAACCCTATATAAGTAAAACCCAACTAACACTCCTAATCCAGCAAAAACACCAAAAATAGTAACTGTAGTTTTATTCGTAAAAAACTTTTGAAATGTTCTAACTAAGCCACCCATTTTTATTCCTCCTTATATTATTTATTTCCTCCATCATCTAATTGGTTCCCCTCGATGATAGCATCAATCTTTTCAACCATATCTACACTTGTTGCATCCCCAAGTACAGAAAAACTATTAGATTTACTCTTAATTTCTACACTAGCCTTAGGGGGCGCTTCATACACCCCATAAAAACTAATAGTATATGTTGTATTAAGTGAAGCAGTTTCTGCAAATCTTCTCATAAAACTTTCAAAAAACTTTTCTTTATTAATCTTTATTTCCCCATAAGTTCTATAATAAGAATAATCTACAGCATCAATCAAAGCAGCTTCATTAATCTCTTTTATCAAATAATAATCTTGTGTACTACTAGTAGTAATATTTTGAACTAACAACATAATTACTACAATTACAATACCAAGTAATATTAACCAATATGCCCAAAAAGCATTCTTCATTTAGTCACCCCTATTTCCATGATGGTCCACCAAGAATCTTACTTCCATCAGACCCTAGTGCAGTTCCAACTTCATTTTTCTTAAGTTTCAAATAACCATCCCATAATGTCCAATAACCCTTATCAGATTCTTCGTATTTACTATAATTCTTTCTTTCAGATTCACTAACCGGTCTATTTCTTACAGTTACTTCATCACTATAATCATCAGCCAATATATCAATCAACTCACTATAACAATAAATATTAGAGTAAGTTTCACCACCAGCAACAGCATCATAACACTTAAGGGAATTATTTAAATATCCACCCTCTTTATTATCTGTAACCTCTTTATTATATTTTTGAATTCTTCTAGTTACTTCAGGTGTCATCTTTATACTAAATGCTAAAGAAGAATCATCACTGGTTTTATCATCTTGATATATCATTTCATTAGTTTCTTTAATTTCAGATATTGTCTTACTAGCTTTACTATTTAATAACTCTAAAGCTTTCATACTACTTGAAGTAATCCAGTTATAACCAAATGTTCTTCCAACACTTTCAAAATTAGTCGTAGATATTGTCTTTACAGTAATTTGCATCTTATCTTGATCAAACATACAGAAGTCTCCAATACATTCTGGCACACAATTTGGACAAGGTTCAAATTCACATCCATCTCCCTCACAAGTAAAATCACAGTTCGGACAATCATCTGGTCTACAAGGACTTTCATAATAACATTTATAATTTCCATCAAAATTAGTCTTTATACCATTTTTATCTTTAGCATAAGCAACACTTTCAGGATTCATTCCATTAAATTCTATTTCATCAAAATCGATTAATCTTCCTAATTTATCTTTTGTATCGTAGAATTCCCCAAGGTCTTTAACCATAAGTCTAAATACTCCCCCACCTACAGCACCAGTAGATATTGGTAAACTATGTGTAAGTTCAGCAGCGTCAACTTTATCTAAAGCAAATCCCTCAGCAACAGTTATCTTACCATTAACAGCAATTTGATAGAAAGCAGTCGGAGTAATATAATTTTGTTCCTTAGATACAGACTTCTTAACAAATGAAGCTTGAGATATCATAGGATTTGTGTAATGACAATTATTAGTGTTACAGAATACATAGGAACGACGTTCAAAAGCTTCTCTATAAGCATATGAATAATTAAGTTCACCAAGTTCTTTGTCTTTATCTATAGAACCATCAAGTTCAATTTGATTGCCATTACAATTATAGTTATTATCTGCAGTACCTTTACAAATAGTAATAGTACTTGTTTCTTTCATATCCCCATCTTTTTCTAACTTCTTATATTCATCATCAAGTAAGTCATAATATGGAGTCCATGCTTCATCACTACCACTCTTATATTCATCATAGTAATACAATATTTCTTGAGCAAATTTAAACTCATTAGTCCAAGCTGTAGTACAAGCGTTATAATCTCTAATTACTTGTTTGTATTCTTCAGCTAATTCACTTAAACGAGTTCCAGCTTCGTCCCTTGCATCACGAGCTGCAGCTTTTCTTTTAGAATATATAGAAGCTGCAGATTCTTTTAATGTACAAGATGTTGAACCATCTCCCTCTTCTTTTTCATCACAATCCGGACTAATTGACTCAGAATCAGAAGTCGTTTTAGAATCGAAACTACCATTTTCATTTTTAAAATCAAAGTCAAAATATACAGTATATTCAGGAGTAGTAACATCAATTATAGGTCCACAACATTCTTCCCCACCATCAGTACCATTAGAATTCGCATACGCATCATTTTTCAAATAAATGTTAGTTTGTGATACCATTTCACTTTGAATACGTTCTATATCACTTAAATACTTGTCTTTATCTATACTAGCTTCACCATTAGAAGCTTTATCAGTAGTATTACCACCAGTATAGCAATCTTTCGTACCCTTTACCGAACTCTTTAATTGGAAATATCCTCCACAAACAACATCTTTAACAATTGGATTTAATTTTATTTCTGCATAATCTTCTTTACAGAAAATATCACAATAATCATTATCTCTAACACCTTGTGTATCACTAAGTCCACCATTATCTTTAATTAATTGATAAGAATTAGAAGCATCATCCACATTATCTAATATACATCTTTTAATATTTTCATTAGTCTTTATTGTAGCAACACTTTGTGATTCATCATCAGAACAAACAGGAACAACAACTTCTGTTTCACACGCTTCATTCTTTGGACAATTAAATACACCCTCCATGCTTCCATCTAATGGAGCATCACCATTTTCAGAAGATTTAGAAACGACTAAAAATCTTTGCAATCCATCACTAGTATTAACTTCAGGTTTTGGCTTAATAACAGCTCCCACAACATCATCTGAAGTATTAAAATATTTATAACTTATTTTAAAATCAACTCTTTTACAATCCTCAGAATCATTATTTTGTGTATAATTAATTCTAACTTTAAGAGCACCAGATTTTAACCCATTTTCACGTTTAAAACCTAAAGTTAAATCTGTCTCAGAAAGAATTCCATCAGAAATCCACTCAGAAGAACCTTCAAATTGATATTCAACTTTACCAAGAGTAATTCCTTGTTCTTTACAAGACGGACAATCTATTAATAAAGTTCTCAAATATCCAGTTTCAGCATTCATATTTTTAACTTCAATAGACGCATACACTCTTTTTTCTGATAAAGCATTACCATTTTCATCTTTATCTTCAAAACTATCAACTTTTCCTTTAATAGAAAACTCAGAGCCATCATTTGTAGCATTTTGTTTTTGAGCTTGAACAGCCAATTTATACAATTTTTTAGCAGCTTCAATAACATTATAAGAAGCCGTCCCCTCAGTCGGAGTTAAGTTAATCGGCATATACCAACTATAATACCCTTTTATTAATTTATCTAAACAATCAGCAGCGTCTGATTTATTTGCACAGCTCTTTAAACCATTACCAATATCATAATAATTTTCAGATACATAATAATATCCAGCCCAACGAGCTCCTAATGAAACAAAAGAAGAAGCTTTTCTTTTATATTTTTCACTTAGCCCCGGATTTCTACCATTTTGATGTGTATATTCAAAAGCTCTTACAGCTATACTAGTTGCTAGATATAAATCATCACCACTTACAGTAGCTCCATTATCTAACGTTAAACTATTATTAAATTGATTATATCCTTTTTTTAATATTTCTAAAATTCCAACGTCAACTTTATATTCTTTAATATTTGAATTGGCTTGCTTTAATTTTCTACCAATTTCATAATCATTTGGATTATTAGCAGAAGCACTAGCTGGATCCATACAATAAGCTGTATATTGTTTGCCATCATATTCTGCATAATATTTATTTTCTCCATCATAAGCAATATTACCATATTTAAAACCGTTAGATTTAACAACACCAATATCTACTATAGTAGCATCTGCTTTAACCTTAAAATCAACCGCATAAACTTTTCCAACATTAAATAAAAAAGCTATACCTATCAAACTTATTAAACTCATTTTTTTCATATTATACTTCTCCTTCTCTTTCTTATAATTACAACCGCAGTTACTGCACCACCAGCAATAACAATTACCCCCCCGGTAATAAAGATTGTTTTATGTTCCACAACAAATTCCCAAACTTTCTCATACCATTTTAATTCAGAAACTTGTTTATCTTCTCTTTTTTCAATTTCATCTGAAACTTTTTCAACAAAATATGAACTTTCAATTTCATCAAAAGTAACATATTTTTGACACAAATAATAATCACTGACACTATCACACAAAGAATAAGTAGAATATTCATTATATCTAGGTAAAGTAAGATACAATGTTTTAAATTTAGTATCAGAACAAGCAGAATTACTACTAGCTTTTACAATTATAGTAAATTTTGTTACTTCTGATTTATCGTAATACTCTATTTTCAGCTTGCCATTATCAGTATCCGAATATCTATAAACTTTTGTTTATTTTGTATTATTATTTTTAACTTCTAAATAAAAATTTTCCGTCAAATTCAAAACATTAATTTGAAAATAATCTACTACAGGAACCCATGTATCATACTCATCTGTTCCGAGTAACGCATCCGGCGGAGTATACCCAGCCCTATCGAGTTCCTTTTGCAATATTTCATAATTAACTTTAATATTAGCAACCTCATTATTTAATTTTGCCTTTTCTTCATAATTACAAGTTGCAGCCAATGCACCATTTGTTAAAAAGAAAAATACCCCCATAAATAATGCTAAATCACGTAATCTACCCATAATTACACCTACCTAGTGTCTAGTCTATCACAAAATAAATAATATTTCAAGCACCTATAAACACTAACTATATCACCAATAAATAAAGAGTTTCAAACAAACATAAATCCCATAAAAATTGTCGAAAATTTACGAACGAAAATTCTTGTTTTTTAAACCCAATACATTTAGAATAACACCCTGTAAAGGAGGCAAAGTATGAATAAAGAAAATACTCCCTTTTATAGCTTTAAATATGACATTGTATTTAAGGCTATATTCGGAGATGAAAGGAACCTATCATATTTAGAAAGTTTAATCGGGGAATGTTTAAAAACCAAAATAAAAATTCTTAAATTAATTCCCACAGAACAACGTTCAAGTAAAGTAAAAGAAAAAAGAAAAAATTTAGACCTACTAATCGAAGCAGAGGGCAAAAAAATTAATGTTGAAATAGATACTGCATATAACAACTTAAATATACTTAGAAATATGCACTATTTTTACTCTTTTTGTTGTTCCAACACTGTCGTAGGAAAAAAATATGATTTAGAAACAGAATTTCTGCACATATCATTTAACTACAGTATGAGTCTAAAAGAGCCATATATATCTGAATATAAATGGCGAAGAAAGGATAACAAAGAACTTGGAATTAAACATAGATACATAATAGTAAATATTGCCAAATACGAAAAACTTTGGTATGATAGGAACATCAAAGAAATTAAAAAATATAAGTTTTTAACACTAATAAGTATAAAAGACAAAAACGAATTAAAAACTTATGCCAAAACAATAAAACAAAAAAATATAACAAAGGTGGTGTCAAAAGTGTTTGGAATGAACGAAGATGGTGTATTTAGGTATATTGTAAGTCCTGATGAAGAAGCTGAAATAATTGAAAATACTTACAAAGATATTATTGAAAAAAGAATAATGCGTAAAGCTCAAAAAAAAGAGTATAAAGCTTATAAAAGAGGAAGAACAGAAGGAAAAATAAAAGAAAGTGAAAAAACAAATAAAATAGTCCGATTCGAAATTGCTCAAAAATTATTAAAAAATAACAATGATATTAATTTTATTTCCAAAATGACTGCATTACCAATAAAAACTATTAAAAAAATAAAACAAGAACTTGTTATGAACTCAAACTAATTCATAACATTTTTTTATGTAAACAAACAAGTTATCTAATTGCTTAACCCTTCACAATATGTTATGATTAAAAAAATGGAGAGAACAAATGAAGAAAGTAATAATCATATTAACTATTATCATATCATTTCTTATAATAAACGGGTATTTTATTAACACCAACACAATAAAAGTAAGAAATACTAACATTAGTATTTCCAATTTACCCTCATCTTTTAAAGGTTTTCAAATAATGCAAATAAGTGATTTACTTATTTCTTCTAAAGAAGACATAAATAAAATCAAAAAGATAACTACTTTAACAAACAATGAACAAGTTGATATCATAGTATTTACCGGAGATATATTTGCCAATAATTACACTCCAACAAGCGAAGATATAACAAGTGTTACAGAAATATTTAAATCCCTAAATTGTAATCTATATAAATATGCAGTAATCGGAGATAATGACCAAAAAGACCTTAATACTTTCACAAACATTTTAACCGAAGCCAACTTTCAAATCTTAGATAACAAATCAATTTACTTATTTAATAAAGATAAACTCCCAATTAAAATAAGTGGAATAACCACCTTAGATAACCTAGATAATACTCTAACTCTTGAAGAAAACTATGAAACTGCTCTTAACCTATGTTTAACTCATTACCCTGATTATGCTGATTTACTAAGCGAAGAAAACACTGACATAATCTTATCAGGCCACTCTCTCGGCGGCCAAATAAAGCTTCCTTTCTATGGAGGAATCTTAAAACAAGAAAATGCTCAAAAATACTTAAACAATGAGTACACAATTAACAACACCAAACTATTTGTATCAAATGGCATAGGTACCCACAAAATCAAATTCCGTTTATTTAATCCCCCAGAAATAAATTTATATACCCTATATTAAAAGACAGGCCCAGCCTGTCTTTTAGCATACCACAACTTTTGTATTAGCAAGTATATCATGTAAGCCTCTATTATCTTTTCTCAAAGTAATCATAAATATATTAATTATATATACTAAAGAAGATAATAAACTACATACATATACTACATAATAAAAACTATTAACAGATAAGAAATACACTAATATAGTATTTAATAAAGTAAATACTATATTAGTTAATATAACAGTTCTAATAAGATAATTACCTATATTAAGTTTCTTTTGATTATTACTAACAATCTTAATCTTCATAATCTTTTTCCCAATAGTTTGACCTTTATTAACAAATTGAAATATCCCAAAATAAAGAATCAAACACCCAATAGATAACGAACTACTAACAACTTTATATTTATATAAATCATAATTTAAAGCCATTAAATAATCTTTATTATCACTTTTCTTTACTTCTTCTAAATAAGTATTATTAGTATTTCTATATTCTTCATAATAAGGATCAACATTAGTTACTTTAATAAATAATGTTAATAAACAAGTTAATAAAAATATATCTATTACAAAAGCTATAATTCTTTTTAAACTAATATCCATTAATCATCACTCTTGCCAAATAATTGTAGTAAATGAATAAATATATTAATAAAATCTAAATATAAATCTAAAGCCCCATAAATAGCCAAATTATCTTCAGGTAACCCAGATGTTTCCAAAGCCTTTATCTTTTGTACATCATAAGCAGTAACCCCAATAAAGATAATTAAACATACAATTGAAATAATAGTATATATCACTGGATTATTTAAAAACGCATTAACAATCATAACAATTATAGCCCCAAGTAAAGCCATAAGTAAGTAAAAACCTAATTTACTCAAGTCAACTTGTGTTGTATACCCAATTAAAGCCATAACGCCAAATACTAATGCACTAACTAAAAACACTGTCATAACACTAGTTAAATTATAAACTACAAAAACAGAAGAAAATGTCAATCCCGAAACAAAAGAATATAACAAGAAACATATCTTTGCTCCCACCGGACTCATCTTCATAACTCTAGCAGATAACACAATTACTAAAATAAATTCTAAAACAATAAAAACCCAATACATACCCCCAAAAACATTTTCAAGCATTACTGTATTATTACTAACAGCATAACCAGTTGCAAACGTAACCAGTAATCCCACAAACATCCATAAAAATGTTTTACTCAATAATTTATTTTCCATATCTTCACCATTTATACATTAAAGCGGAAATAACAAATATCCCCATCTTCAACAATATAATCCTTTCCCTCAATTCGTATTTTTCCAGCTTCTTTTAAAGCTTTTTCACTTCCAAATTCCAAGAAATCTTCATAAGAAAAAACCTGGGCTCTTATAAAACCTCTTTTAATATCACTATGTATCAAACCTGCACACTCCGGAGCTTTCATTCCTGTTTTAAATGTCCAAGCTCTAACTTCATCAGTTCCTGCCGTAAAAAATGTTTTAAGCCCTAATAAATTATATGTAGCAATAATAAGTTTATCAAGCCCACTATTATTTATGCCCATTTCTTGTAAAAATATCTTCTTTTCTTCTTCTTCCAAAGAAGCAAGTTCAGCTTCCATTTTTGAACACATAACTATAACACTAGCACCCTCACTATTAGCATAGTCCTTAAGTCTTAAAGAATACTCATTATCCCCAACTGCAGCATCATCTTCTCCGACATTAGCCACATAAATTATAGGCTTTAAAGTTAAAAAACTAAAATTCTTAATAACCAATAATTCATCTTCCGAAAAACTTAATCTTCGAATGGGAATATTATTTTCTAAGGCAACCCTACACTTCTCCAAAACATCAACTTCAAACAAAGCCTCTTTATTCTTAGAAGTAACAGCCTTTTTCTTTATCTTATCCAATCTATTATTAACTACTTCCAAATCTGCAAGTACTAGTTCAATATTTATAACTTCAATATCACTAACCGGATCGATCTTACCACTAACATGAGTTATATTACTATCAAGAAAACATCTAACCACTTCTACAATAGCATCTACTTCCCTAATATGCGATAAGAACTTATTCCCAAGTCCCTCACCTTTTGAAGCCCCAGCAACTAACCCAGCAATATCTGTAAACTCAAACGTCGTAGGAACCACACTCTTAGGATTATACACACTAGCTAAGTAATCAACTCTTTTATCTGGAACTAATACAACCCCAACATTCGGCTCAATCGTCGCAAAAGGATAATTAGCTGCCAATATATTTTGTTTCGTAATAGCATTAAACAAAGTTGACTTCCCAACATTAGGCAATCCCACAATTCCTGCTTTTAAACTCACCATAACCTCCTATATACCTATACTAGCCCCAATACCTAACGGAGCCTTTAAAATATACCAAACTATAATAAATATTAAATATATAATAAATGTTGCCCCCACATAAGGTAACTGATATTTAATAGCTTCTTTAATAGTAATTTGTTTTTCATCTTGACTATAATTTTCCAAATAAGCCAAATAAACAACAAAATATGCAAACACCGGTGTAAGCCCCAAAGAAACAGCACTACCTAATCTAAATACTAACTGACTAAATTCTGCTGATACACCCACATTCATAAGCGTAGGAACCACACCTGATGCAATACTCCAACTATATAATATATGTGGTTGAAATATTGTCATAAGAATTGCCCCTAGAAAAAGAAGCAACAAAAGTGGTAATCCTGCATAAGTAGAATTTTCAAGCACACTAGTAATACTTCCCACAACAACATTCCCAATATTAGACTGTTTAAATATATTAATAAATGTCGAAGCAGCAAAAATAAGTACTAATATCTTTCCTATTCCATTTAATGAAGATCCCAAAGCATCAATAAACTCTTTATTATTTGTAATAGTCTTTGCACCCATACCATAAAACAACCCAAGTATCACAAAGAAAACTGCTACTACAAACACAAATCCATTACTAAAAAACGAATTATAACTAAATAACTTATCTATATATAAACTCTGACTATAATCAAGTAATTTCCCCGAAAAAGGTAACCCCGGTATAATATTATATATAAATATTAACAAATATATTAACCCAGCTCCCAAAGAGAACACTAATCCTCGCATTTGTCTTTTAGTTAAAACCAAGTCATCTTCCACTTCTTCTTCTAAAAACTCATATTTCGGAGCCCTCTTAGCTACATAATTCTCCGTTATATTACTAAGTACTAAAGAAAGCACAATAATAAGTATAAACATAACAAACAAATAACTAAAACTATTAATACTATAACTACCATTAAGAATATATACATTACTCAAAGTCATATTAATCATACTAGAATCATTACTTGTAATAAACAAACTAAGTGCACTTCCACAAGTAAGTCCCGAAAAAGCCGAAATTATTCCAATCAAAGGATTCCTTTTCCCATACATAAATAACAAAGCCCCAAAAGGAATAAGTATTATATATGATAAATCCCCAATCAAACTAGAAATTACACAAATTAAAGTAAACACAAACGTTACCGTAAACTTTTTAGCTTTCTTCGTAAGCAAAGTAATAATAGTTTTCAAAAAACCACTCTTAACCATTATTCCAATACCTAACAAAATAATAATCAAATTAGTTAATACAGCAAAATTTGCAAAATTCTTAACCGTTGTTGTAAATATATATTTAAGTCCACTTAAACTAAACAAAGAATTTACAGCTTCCGTAGTTACTTGAAAATCCCCCGTAATACTAGATACCTTATTAAAAGTAGCCTGAACATTAAACAAACTTAAAATCCCGCTTACTACAATTGTTAGAAAACTAAGGATTAAAAAAATCATTACAGGATGTAAGCCAATATTCTTATTTATTCGAGGTTTTTTCATTAATAATCACCTTTTTTATTTTTTTCATAAATTCTAGTCTATCCATCATTACTTCACGCCCACACTCTTGACACTTAATTTTTACATCAGCACCATTTCTTGTTATAAGCCACAAATTACTTCCGCAAGCATGAGGTTTCTTCATAATAACTTCATCATTTAAATTAAAATCTTTTTCCATTATTCTTCCTCTACTCTAATATTCATTTTTTCAAGTATTTCCTCTAGTTCATCTACCCCATCAAAATATATTTCAATCTTCTTCTTATTTACTCTAACCTTAGTATTTAAACTATCTATAATCATATTTTCATACATTCTATATTTATGATCACTACTATAATCTTTATTATAACTTACACTTTTCTCGCTTCTTTTTTCTTCTTGAGATATTTTTTCTAAATCATGAACACTCAAACTATCCGTTACTATTCTATTTGCCAACTTCATAACTTGTGCATCATCATCGATCTTACTTAAAACTCTAGCATGCGACATACTAATTTCTTTATTTTCCACAAGCTTCTTAACATCATCTGGTAATCTTAAAAGCCCTACCATATTTGTTACATAAGTTCTACTTTTACCAAACTTATTCCCAAATTCTTCTTGTGTATAGCCTCTTAACTTTATTATATTATTAATACTACTTGCTTCATCAATTGGATTTAGATCTTCTCTTTGAATATTTTCAATCAAAGCTATTTCCATCATTTCTTCATCATCAAAATCTTTAATAATCGCTGGAATACTTGTAAGTCCCGCAATCTTAGCAGCTTTAGTTCTTCTCTCCCCAGCTACTAGTTCATAACCCTTAATACTTTTTTTAACAATAATAGGTTGAACAACCCCATACTCTTTTATACTTTTAGCAAGTTCATTTAAAGTTTCTGAATTAAAAGTCTTTCTCGGTTGATAAGGATTACTTCTTATTTCATCTAATTTAATCTCTGTTACATCTTTTTTATTTTCTTCAATAACCGTATCTTCAAAGTTATCAAAATCTATAACTGAATTTGAAAATAATTGTTCCAATCCTTTACCTAATGCTTTTTTCTTACTCTCCATCTCTACTAATCACTTCCTTTGCTAAATTGGCATAAGCCTCAGTCGCTCTACTTAAAGGGTCATATTCATTAATAGGTTTTCCATGACTTGGGGCTTCAACTAATCTTACCAATCTTGGAATAATCGTATTAAATACTTTATCTTTAAAATACTTCCTAATTTCTTCAATAACTTCTAAACCAATATTAGTTCTTCCATCTAACATTGTAAGTAAAACACCCTCAACTCTTAAATCAGCATTCATACTATTTTGTACCATTATAATAGAGTTAAGAAGTTGCGTAATTCCCTCTAAAGCAAAATATTCACATTGCACCGGAATAATTACACTATCACTAGCCACCAAAGCATTCATAGTACCAAGCCCAAGTGATGGTTGACAATCAATAATAACATAATCATAATTATCCTTAATCTCATCAAGTCTTAACTTCAACTGCATATTTTGGGCAAATTCTTTATCTTCAAGCATTCTTTTTACAAACTCAACATCAACCCCAGCCAAATTAATCGTTGATGGAATAATACTTAGATTTTGAAACTTAGTTTTTTTTATAGCCTTCTTAACTTCACATTTTCCCGTAATAAGTTCATAAATATCATTTTTAAAATCATTAGAATTAAGTCCCAATCCAGTTGTCGCATTACTTTGGGGATCTAAATCTATTAATAACACTCGTTTCCCTAGTTTCCCTAAGGCAGCAGAAAGATTTATACTCGTCGTAGTCTTTCCAACTCCCCCTTTTTGATTAACAAGTGATATAACTTTGGCCATAACAAGCACCTCTTTCTTACAACTTTTAGTACCTTTATATTGTATCAAATAACAATAAATAAGTCTATATTTAATAAATGAAAAAAACCTCAAGCTAATAACTATTCAGACTATAAATAAGTAAGATTAAATATTTTATTAATAAATAATAAGTTACCCACAAATTATTTTTTTAATAAATATCAAGTCTTTTTTTTATCTATTTTATATAAGAAAATAAATATAACAAAGGAAAGTAACTATGGATAGGAAAACAAAGAGATTATCAAACAAGCTTTATGATTTAAATCTTGAAATTGCAAGTTTTCATGACCAATTAAATAACTAATAAATTAAAAAATGAACAATACAAGAAAAACTGCAGTTGAATATGGATTAATTATTAATTAGTTACTATTTCCATAGTTATTAAATAATCTTTAATTTCATCAATTACGTCATTTATATTTTTATCTAACCAATTATATTTTGGATTATTAAGATTTATTTTATATAATCTTGAACCAGTAATTTTTTTAAATTGATCTATCAAATCTTTTATATTATTAACGTTTATTGATTTATCATCATAAATTAAAATTTTAAAACAATTTTCAAGTTTTTCCTTATCAAGTAGTTTACTGTCTATTAAATAATAAAAATCAAATATATCTTTATATCTAGTTGATCTAATATTAAATTTCAAAAGAGATTTCATTTTTTCAGTAAAAATTTGTTCAGAAGAATTAATTAATAAATTGGCTCCTAAGTTAATGATACTAAAATCAAACAAATATTGTTCTTGCTCAAGTTCAAATAATTTATGAACTCCAATATCTAACTTTGTATCTATTTCATTTTTGTAGTTATCTTTAATCTTTAAAAATACTCTTTTGCCTTTATAATCCTGATGATGTAATGGAATAATTTCATCTATTATTTCAAAATTAATATAATTAATAGACTTATTCAATTCATTAATAAAATTTATGATAGAACTATCGTCTAGAGAGTACTTTATAAAATCTAAATCTAAATCACGAGTCGCTCTACGCTTATCGTTAGATAAATTATGTATAACAACTCCGCCTTTAATAGTAATATTTTGAAAATATTTACTATTTGCAATAGCAGTTAGTATTAAATCTTGGGCCACTTTTGAAGAAGCAAGTTCATCTGTATAACCATTTTCTATGTACTTTTGTATCATTTCTTGTAAATTCATTAGAACACCTCCTTTTGTATTTTTAAAAATAAATCAACATCATTTTTATAATAATTCAAATAATCAGATAATTTATTCATGTCAAGTTTATCACTAATACTTCTATAATTATTTATAATTTCCTTATAATAATCAAAAGGAATATTTTTGCTGTTTTTTACTAGTTCTATTAATAATTTCTCTTTGTCATATATCTTAATTTTAATTCCATCAACTTTTATTGTAGTAACTCCAATATC
>CAKOLP010000004.1 GCA_934096025.1 uncultured Bacilli bacterium | reverse complement strand
TATTTCTTGTTTTAGTTTTATATTATCATCAGTCAAATCTTTGACATCTTTTTCTAACTTCCGGATTATATTACCATATTCAGTATAATCACGAATAACAATATCCAAAAACTTATCAACTTCTTGAGGCCGATATCCCCTGGCATCAATTTTAAATTCTTTTTCCAATATTTCTTGTGGAGAAAGATATAATCGATCGTTATACAATATACTCACCTCTTGATGAATAAATTATACTATTTTTTTTTAATACAGTCAACACGCTTCACTTGCTAATATCTTCCACTTCCAGTAAAATACTATCTATTTTTGCCCAATCTATTTTTTCTATCATTAAATTCAAAATTTGTTCTATTCTCACTTATATCACCATATTTATTATATAAAATAATCTGACTTTATTCATTAAATTCGACAAAAGATATCAAAATTTTTACAATAAGTTTTTTTGTTAATAATTTTATATTTCATTATATTTTTTACACATCTGTTCAAGTAACATAAAATCACAACATCTTTCAAATATAGAATTTTCTAATTTATTATTTTTATATCTAGAATATATACTTCGAGACATTTTATAAATTTTGTTAACATTACGATTTAACCAATAAATTTGTTCCTTTAATAATTTTACATATTTTTTTTCTTTATCACAAGGATTATCTAAATTAATTTTAATAATATTTTTATCAGTTACAGGCAACATATTATTAAAATTAATTTTTTCATTTTTCCCCCTAATAATCAAATTTTATTATTTATTATTAATAAAACTAGAGTAAGCTCTCTAGTTCCTTTTTTAAGTTCCTGTTATGGTCGGAATCACCGCTTTTTTAAGTTCCTGTCATAGTCGGAATCACCGCTTTTTTAAGTTCCTGTCATAGTCGGAATCACTAGCTTTTTTTACTACATGTAACAATATTATTATATGTAGATTACACAATATTATTGCCATGTAAACTTAATATACCGCAAAAACAAATGTATGTCTACAAAAATTGTTAATCAAATTTAAATTTATAACTGTAAAGATATTGCAAATCACATTTAAACTAAGACAAATATTTATGAATATGATATAATTATGTCTAGGTGGTTATATTGTTATATCCGAATAATAGTAAAAAAGTTTATAACCCAAATGTGTGTTATGATAATCGAGGAATGGACTTAGAATATTTAATAAATATGGCATGTAACTTTTATATTGAAAAAGATATTGCATATATTTATAAAAAACCTACACCTATAAAAATTGTCAAAACATCTTATAACAATGCGGGAAAAAGAATTACTGATGCTTTTTTTGAACTTCCATCAACATTGGACTTTAATGGAATTTACAAAGGATACTATATAGAATTTGATGCTAAAAAAACGCAAAATAAAACATCTTTTCCATTAAATAATATTTCAAAGCATCAAATTAAACATATATATAACATTAATAATCATGGAGGAATAGTTTTTTTAATTATTGAAATTAATCAAGAATACTATGTATTAGAGGGAACTATTTTATTAAGTTTTATAAAAAATGAAACACGAAAAAGTATTCCCTATGACTTTATTAAAGTTAAGGGACATAAAATTAAATTAACAATTAATGGCTTAGATTTTATTAATATAGTAGATGAACTAATTAGGAGGCAAAATGAAAAAAACAAAAACTGAAAACAAAAGAAATTACAAAAAAATTACTAAAGATGTTATAGTATCTATTATTTTAATCGGTGGTATTGCTGTAATATCTTTTATGCTAGTATTTTTACTTTATATTATTATTACTTCACCAGACTTTGATAAAGAAAAACTTTATTCTAAAGAATCTAGTGTCTTATATTATAATGATGGTACTACAGAATTAGCAAGACTAGGAACTCACGATAGAGTTTTAGTAACATATGATGAATTACCTCAAGTTTTAGTAGATGCTATTGTGGCTACGGAAGATTCAAGGTTCTTTCAACACAGCGGTTTAGATGTAGCAAGATTTATGAAAGCTAGTGCTGGACAAATACTTGGAAATTCTAGTGCTGGTGGGGCCTCTACTCTTACCATGCAAGTTGTAAAGCAAACTTATACATCCGGAGAATCTGAGGGTATAAAAGGTATTATTAGAAAATTTACCGACATATATATGGCAGTATTTAAAGTAGAAAGCAATTATACTAAAGAAGAAATTATTGAATTTTACGTTAATAGTCAATGGTTTGGTAATGATGGAAACCTAAATTACACTGGTATAGCTGGGGTTGAACAAGCTTGTCAATACTACTTTGGTAAATCAGTTTCCGATATCTCTTTAGCCGAAGCTTCAATTATAGCGGGAATGTTCCAAAATCCAAGACTATATAATGCTTATAAAAACCCAGTCGGAGTTAGAAATAGGCAAAAAATTGTATTAAATTTAATGGTAAATCATGGTTATATTACAGAAGATGAAAAAAATGCTGTATTAAATATTCCAATTGAATCATTAGTTACAAAAAATACCAAATCTATAGCTTCATCTAACCAAGCAGTAATAGATTATGTTATGGAAGAAGTCGAAAAAAATACGGGATATGATCCTTATACTGTTTCCATGAAAATAGTTACTACTATTAATAAAGATGTTCAAAGTGTCTTAAACAGTTTAGAAAACGGCTCTTTATATGATTTTCCAAATGATGCTTTACAAGAGGGTATTGCTATTACTAGTACAACAGATGGTGGTATTATTGCTCTTAGTGGAGGTAGAAATTATAGTGCCAAAGGTACAAACAGAGCAACTATTAAAAGACAACCTGGATCTACGGCAAAACCAATTTTTGACTACGGTCCTTATATTGAATATTTAAATGGATCTCCGGGAACTTTATTCTTAGATGAACCTACAACTTATAGTAATGGAACAGCAATTAAAAATGCCGATGGAAGATATATGGGATTAATTAATATGCGAACTGCTTTAGTTAATTCAAGAAATATTCCTGCGTTGGAAGCTTTTAAAGCAGTTTATAAAGAAAACCCTAATTATATTAAAGACTTTGTACATAACCTAGGAATTAACTATGGTGATGAGTTATATGAATCTGCTTCAATCGGAGGTTTCGATGGTGTTAGCCCTATTCAAATGTCAGCAGCATATGCAGCATTTGGTCGTGGTGGATATTATATTGCCCCTTACTCTTATACAAAAGTTACTTTAATGGAATCAGGAAAAACATTTGAACAAAAACCAGAAAAAGTAAAAGTTATGAGTGAAGAAACAGCTTATATGATAACAGATATGTTAATCTCTGCTGCCCAAAGTGGTGTCGGAGGTGTATCAGTAAGTGGCACACAAATAGCTGCTAAATCAGGTACTACTAACTTAGATAGTGCAACAACCAGTAAACTAGGAATACCGGCATCAGCTACACGGGATGCATGGAATATTACCTACTCCCCAGAATATGCTATTGCACTATGGATTGGATATGATACCAATACATCAGAACATTATTTAACAGCTAATATCGGGGGAAGAATTAGAAATGCAGTTATGAAAGCGGTTGGTAGCAAAGTATATAGTAAAAATATGACTTTTAACACTCCCAGTGGAATAGTGGCTGTAGAAGTAGAAAAAGAAACTATCCCTACTCAATTACCAAGTGCATATACACCAGAAAATTTAAGAACAACTGAAGTTTTTAAAGAGGGAACAGAACCTACAGAAGAATCAACTAGATTTGCAAAATTAAATGCGCCATCGAATGGAAGTTATACATTTGATGGTAAACAAATAAAGCTTACTTGGACAGGCATAAGTACTCCGGATGCGATAAATCCTACTTACTTACAAGAATACTTTAATAATGGATATAGTACTAGTTCTTACAAATATTATGAAGCAAGACTTTATTATAACAGTGCTTACGTGGGAACTCTAGGTTACAACATTTATCAAAAAAATTCTGATGGCTCATTAACAAGTATTGGAAGAACAGACTCAACAAATTATACAGTAAATAATCCAAGTGGTGGAAAAGTAACTTACGTTATAAAATCAGCTTACGCATTTTTTGCTTCTAATATGTCAGATGGTCTAGAAATAAATACTAATGCTAATATTGATTCAAATGTATCTGATATTGTTAAACCTAATCCACCAACAAATAATTCCGGAAACTCAAATGTAGAAATTGATGAACTAGAATAAAAACTAAATGCGCTACCGGCATTTAGTTTTTTCATGTTTTTTAAAAATCTTTTTTTATTCTATCTATATAATATTGTAATTTTTCTATTCTTGTTTTTAAGCCATTAACTAAGTTATCAATTCTTACCTGCGACATATTTATCTTATCTTTATACTTTAATAAAATATTTTCATACTCATCGCAAAGACCATTTAATTTATTAATATTTATGCGAGTTATATTTCGCCCTAGAACTTTTAATACTTGTTCAAAATCTTTAGCAGGATTACTGAAAAATTTCCCCTCTCCCTTATTAAAATTCATATTTTCTGTCAATTCATCACATTGCATACTTTCTCCGGTATCAAATATCGGCGCAGTTCTTACCCATTTTAAACTATTTACATTTCTAATTATGCCAAAATTTTTCAAGTGTCTATCTTTATTCATCATTAAATAATCCACAACAAACATATTCTCAAGGTTTCTTCTAGCATTCGTAACTCCGTGTTTTAGAAGCACACTTATATAAAACTCATAATCACTAAGGTTATTAGGCTTTTTTTCTGACTTAAAGATATCATATGCCGTAACTATTTCTTCATCTTCAGAAATAAAATTATTACACTTTGATACTAATTTATTTTTAGGTGTCCATTCTATATTATATTCACAATAGGAAAAACCTAGCCTTTTACAAATTTCGGAAGCTAACCATTCATTTATTGGTTCTTCTTTACTTGGTGTATATGTCCCTTTTACTAAAACTATTTTATTATTTTCAATAATCCACCCTTTTTGAAGCATTCCATCGGTAGTATTATTCGGAGAACGAAAAATCGCTTTATCCATTATTTTTTTAGAACTTGAAATACTATCTAATGATGCCTCCAAATATGCTTCATATAAAAAATCATTAGTAAAAAAATTAATATCTTGCCATCTAACTTTACTATTCTTTTCTTTTAACCAATACTGATCAGATAAGGATAAAGCATATGATTTATTTAATAGTTCAGCCTCAGATGTAACATTTAATTTTTCTAATAATTTTTCTAAGTCTTTTCGCCATGAGGGAATTCCCCTACCCTTAAACCACTCATTCGTAGCTTTAGTTAAATTACCTCTTATTTTGCTACAATTAAATATAGCTAAAGGTGCATAATTAATATCTAATACACTATATATTTTATCAATTGAATTAGTATTTGAGTTAAATTCTATTTCCATTACTGGAGTATTTTTATTCATTAAAATGCAATTCATACTTTTCCTCCGTTTTATAATTAATAATGTTACCATGATTATAGCACATTTCTTAAATTATTACACATATAAAAAAAGTATAAAACCAAATTATACTTTATTTTACTAAGACAAGTTTACTATCATCTATAATAAATTTTTTATCATGTATATCTCGAACTAATGGATATCTTGTATTCGTCGTAGCATCTAATAAATAACCACCACCAGTTATATCAGGAAGTTCTAATACTACTTCACCTTTTTTCAATTCTTCTATATTATTTACTAAAGAATAATCATAATAATATACTTCTTCATCTGCATATAAAACTAGCTTTTTATCCACTACTAAGATACTATTAATATTTTGCTTTAAAGTGTATACTTCATTTTTGTCATAGGCTTTTAAGTTAACATTGCCATCTTCTATATATACTTCATAATACATATTATTTAAAGTAATTGTAAAATTATTATAAGAATAATAATGCGTTTCGTACTTAGATATTACCTTTTCCTCATACTCATAACACTTATAATATTTTTCTAAATCATCCCCTAGAAAAAGAGAATAACAAACACTAAATGCTCCCCATATACCGATAATAATAAATATTGAAGCACGAGTTTCTCTTTTTATTTTGGCATCTTCATTTTTGTCTTCAAGTGTTACATAATGCCCTAAAGCTTTATTAAAGTTAGTCTTATTTAGAATACCTCTACTATAAATTAGATATATTAAGCTTAACATTAAAGATGCTATTAAAGAACTCAAAGTAATACTAAATGGAACACCCAAAACGAAGCCACAATCCTTAATATCATTTACCATACCTAGTAAAACAGAAAAATCATAAAAGCCATGAATAAAAGCTAAAGCCCAAATATTTCTTGTTAAATAATATACAGCTCCGAATAAAACACCTATTGATGTTGTTTGAATAACTTGCATACTAGTTGTAAGTAAATCTTGACCAGCTAGCATATTAGTTATATGCAGACTACCAAATATTAAGGCACTTAGAATAATAGAAAACAATACTTCTTTTTTACTATTGTGATAATCACTTAAAAATTCTTCTAAAATAATTCCTCGAAAAAATATTTCTTCAAATAAACCTATAAAAATAACATATAAGATTAAACTAAATAAATCAAGAAAATCTACCTTACTACCAATTAAACCAATACTATTACTTATCAAAAGGAATATAGATATAACAAGGATTGGCATACATAACTTTATACTTTTTTTAAAATCTAATTTTTTATTTTTAAATATATATGTCCTTTTCCTTATAATAAGAATAACCAAACATATTAAAAATACTACAAATTCACTTAAATAATAAACTCCATACTTTCCATACTTTAATGATCTAAAAATACTACTAGCAAAAAAGCCCCCGATAATTTGAATTACTAACTCAAAAACTATAAATAATAAAATAACTTTAAAAAGTGTTTTAAAAATATTTTTCTTCATATGCTACTCAACATTCGTATATATTTCCGTTACATCATCTATATCATCTAACATAGCATATAACTTATTAAATACTTCTTGTTCTTCGTCTGTTAGTTTTACTTTTTCTTTTGGATACATACCAACTTCATCTAATTCATACTCAATATTAGGTATAAATTTTTCTAGTTCATCTTTAGTCTTATTCATATCCGTAGGATTTAAACTTAGTGTTATTTCTCCATCTATAGATTCAATATCTAATACATTTATTCCTGCATTAAGAAGATTTTCTAAAACAACATCTTCATCTGCATATTTAAATGATAATACCCCTAGATGCTCATAATTATATTGAACTGAATTAGTAACCCCTAGACTTTTATTAACTTTATTAAATGCAGCTCTTACCATACCTACAGTTCTATTTACATTATCTGTTAAGCACTTAATTATTAAGGTTGATGCTCCGGGACCAAAACCCTCATAGATTACTTCATGATAATCTTCTTGACCTACTCCCTTAGCTTTATCTAAAGCTCTAGTAATTATGTCGTTTGGAACTTGACTTTTCTTGGCCTTATCAATCAATCTTTTTAATGTAACATTAGCATCAGGATTTGCCCCGTCGCTCTTAGCTCTTAAATATATTTCCTTAGCAAAAGTCGTATATAATTTCCCTTTTGCTGCTCCTGTTTTTTGAATACTTGCTTTTCTTACTTCATATGCTCTACCCATAATTTCCTCCTAAAATATTTTTAATTCTTTAATAAATCGATAGATAAAATAATTCTTATCTAGCTTTTGTAGTTCTTTTATTACTTTGTTTATCTTATATACTTTATAGTATAAAAAATCATGTTTTTTCATTAAGTACTCTATAGACTTTAAAACTAATTCTTTATTATCTGCGCACTTAAAGAAAATCTCCATTTCTTTACGTAGTTTTTTATCTACTTTTCTTACTAATAAATTATAATACCAATTTCTCCTCACTTTAAATATGTACTTGTAACCGTCATATCCTTTAATTATTTTTAAGGTATCATAATACCCTAGTTTTATATTATTCCTAATATCACTTTGTTTAATATTTAAAATATTCCCTAAGTTTCTTGATGGGGTTATTTTTACTATTTTGCTTTTGTCTTTATAGTTTCTCGTTATACCTATGGCTTTTAAATCTACGACATATATTTTGCTATAGCCTTTATCAATCAAACTATTCGCCGGTAAATTATCATAAAATCCCCCATCTAAATAATAGTTATTATCTATTAACTTTTCCATTTTAAATATTGGTAAGTAACAAGAAGCAATAATGTAATCATTTAATTTTTCTGGTTCAATATTATCTTTAAACATATATATAGGCTTAAAATCTTTAAAACGCACTGTTACCAAACCAAAGTCCTTTTTACTTTTAAATAAATAATAATCTAAATTAAATGTTTTTAAAGCCTCTTTTAAACCATTAGTGCTTATTCCTTTATTTAGTACAATGTTTTTTAAATTTTTAAGTGCTTCTTTAATATCTAGTTTGTTTTCATTTACACTTTTACTTAGCTTTTCTGTAAACCCCAGAATTTGCCCAGCATCACAATTATACCAAAAATCATATAACATAGAAAATTTACCTGCGGCGATACACGCTGCATTAAACGCACCGATTGAAGTTCCCACAAAACCATCTATCTTAATACCTGCTTCTTGTAAGGCTTTATAAACACCGATTTGATAAGCTCCACGTAAGCCCCCACCCGATAATGCTAATCCAATCATTTGTCCGGTGTTCTCCATGGCTTAGCAAAAATTTTTTGAATATTTCTTTTTTTAGATTGTCTTTTTAAACGCCCATAATATTCCCTTAAGGAATCATTTTGATAATGGATAATATCTTCTAGTTCAAATTGATCAGTACATACCGGACTTACATAAGTCTTTTCTAAAAATGCCCTACTAAAAACATATTTAAAACTTAAGCCATTAATCTTTAAAATATTATTTAATAAATCTTTAAAAATAATAGTCTCTTTATCTGCTAAATTAAATACTTTTTTATTTAGTTTCTCTCTATAATTTATCCCTTTTACAAAGGCATAAGCACAATCTTCTTTTGTTATAAAACTAATCGTACTCTTTCGTTTTATAGTATAAATAAAATTTTCCGAAACAGGATTACAAAGTACAAGAGGTATTCGATATATTGTATAATTCTTAAGTTTATCCTTAATTAATTTTTCTACATCATACTTAGCTTTATTATAATAATCAAATTCCCCGATACTTATCTTACTTTTAACACTAGGGTTTAGAATGCCTTTATAAAGAGATGTAGTTGATGCATAAAACAGATGACACTTTGGATTATAATATGTAATAGCGCGAATTATATTTTCACTCCCCTCATAATCAATAACTTTAGCAAGTCCCTCTTTCATATTAGCAAGGGGGATTCTTGATGAGGCAAGATGAATAATATAATCATGATCTTTTACTAATGCTTCCATTAATACTCTATTCGTAATATCTCCATAAACAATATTAGCTCTTTTTTTAAATCTTTTTAATCTATTAAGGGTTGTCTTATTTTTTAAATCTAAAAGCGTTACTTCATATTTTCCCTCGGCTAGTAAATATTTGGCAACATATACCCCGATTGTGCCCCCGGCACCAGTTACTAATACTTTTTTCACAAAAACACTCCCTCCTTAAAGTAAGTTTATCACTAGTACAATTAGTATACCTACTATTATACCATAAGTTGTAGCTCTTGTTTTCCTATTTTGCCAAACTTCTTTGAAAAGTTCAAAAAATAATATTTGTAAAAGCATACCTAGTGTTAAAGAAAGAATCATTACTTCGACAAATTCATTCATTTCGCCATTTATACTGAAAATTAGTCCTCCAAAAAATCCTGATAAAACTAACAACATCAATAAAACTATATTCTGTTTACTTTTATTTAAACTAGCTATTTGAAAACCAAATGGTAAATTGTGAAGCCCAATACCTAAAAGCATAATAAAACCACTTCTTAAGTCCCCAGAAGCAACACTATAAAGCCCCATACCCTCAATTAAATTATGTAAAAGTAAGGCAACTAAAGTAATAGTGCTTATATGCACTAAGTGCCCTTGATGATCTTCTTCTTCATCATCATTTTCTTCATGATTATGCACATGATGCGGAATAAGTTTATCAATTAAAACTAAAATACTTAAACCTAAAATAACAAAAACTAAATAAATAAGCCTCCCAGCTTCCACTATCTCTGGGACTAAATCAAATGCTATTAATCCAGCTAAAACTACAAAAGCACACCCAACAGATAAATTAGCAAAACTCGACTTATCTTTTACAACATTATAAATTATTATCCCCACTAAAAAGAATAACCCACTTAAAAACGTTAAAACTAAAGGCATAATATCAACTCATTTCTTAAACATTTTACCAAATTTTAATATACTAGTCCATATACCTTAAGTAAATATTTTTCAAAAATTAACATAAACATTAATTATGAGTGACCTAGAAGAAAAACTAAAAAGATTACGTAACGAAGATATAATTTGGATAATATATTTTTTTATCGCTGGATTTGCTTTATATTCCAATCACTTAGATAGAAAATATTTACTTAATAAGGATATAAAGGCTTATTGGGAAGAAAAGAATATCAATATTACTATTTTTGTTGTGGCTTTTTTTATATATTTATATTTTGCAGTTTTACTATATCAAGACTTATGTAAACTACAAAAAAATGACAAAAAATATAGAACAACATTTATTCAACTAATTGCTGCTCTATTATTTTTAATCGGAGGTTTCATCTACCTTATTAACGAAATAAATGGTGGTGACCCCGAAGATGTCGGTATTATCTAGTAAAATATCTATAGGTTTGATGACTTTCTAAAGTTTCATTAAATGCACTGGCAAGATCACTTACAGTTACAACTTGATATCCAGCCACATACAACTCAGGTAATAATTTTTCAATAGCATTAACACTACTATTATGAATATCATGAAATAATACAATGGAACCATCTTTAACATTCTCTAAAGTATAATTCACTAGATAATCTATATCTTTATAACGCCAATCAAGGGTATCAACACTCCATAAAATAAAGGGATAATCTAAGGCTTCTTTAATATTTTCATTTATTGCCCCATACGGAGGTCTAATATACTTAAATTCCTCCCCAATTAAAGCTTTTAAGGCTTTATTACTTTCTATTAATTCTGCTTTTATATCTTCTATATTTTGTCTTTTAAAACTCATATGAGCATACGAATGATATGCAATTTCCATTTTACTATTATAAGCTTTTTTTACTTCTTCTTTAAAATGAGAAATATTTTTACCAAGCATAAAGAAAGTAGAACGAGCTTTATTAGCTATTAAGATATCAAGTAATCTATTAGTGTAACTTCCTGGGCCATCATCAAAAGTTATAGCAACTAATTTTTTATTTACATCTAATTTATTACCATCTTCCCTTTCATACGTACTATCCAAAGAACAATTTATCTTTAAATAATCTTTTATCTCATTATAATTTACATGTAAAAATAATTCTTCCCTCGGACTAGGCTCAATTACCCAATCATAATAATAAATTACAAGCTCATTACTTTTAAAATAGTAGGCATTATTCTCATTATTTACTAAGACATCCGCAATAAACTTAGGGTATTTCAAATAAAGAAGTTCTTTTACTTTTTTCATAAAAGCATCTTCATCTTTAATGATATCAGATAATTTCAACTTATTCCCTTTTTCATAATCAAAAAGCTCTACTTTATACTGATTATTCTCTTTACTTACTATTTCTACAACATCTTTAAAATCTATTTCTTCTACAAAACCCTCAAGTGTATCAATATACTTACTTATTTCTTTACTTTTTTCTTTAGTTTTGTTCACAATAGAAGCTTCCCCTGTATTGAAACTCTTTTTAGTAAAAGCATTTATTCCTATGCCCAACAAAACCATAATTAATCCAATTATTACTACTCTTTTTTTCATACTTATCCTCATACATTCTTTATATTTTTCTTCTTAAAATAAACTAATGACGCAATAACCATTATTAAGAAATATACTAAACAAACAATAACAGCATGAGCAATACTATTTCCATATGGATTAGTATTCCCAAACAAATCCAAATTAAAGTTCCAATTAGCGGTAACAAAATAATTTAAGAATTTAACTTTATAAGCTAAAGCAATAGCATTTATAATACTTGCTCCGATTACACCACAAAATGTTATAGCTATAGCAAATGCTGTATTACCTATAATAGTAGACAAACTAAAGGCCAAAGTAGATAACAATATTATTTGTGGTAAAAGGGATACACACATTATAAAGAAGTATTTTAAAGGACTCATAATCTCTATACTCTTTGTAGTTAAATTATATACTACCGCCGAAATACTTAAAGAATCAAATCCAAGAAGTAACCCTCCAACAAGAAGTTCACAAACAAGCAAGAATAAAATAATAAATACAATCATTATTAATGTGGTAAAAAACTTAGCTAATAATATAGTACTTCTTTTATATGGAGCTATAAGTAATTGTTTAATTGTTCCTTTATTTAATTCATCACTTACTATTCCCCCACTAATCATTATTACAAACACAAAGATTAAAAATAAAAATTGATCAAAGAAATACATAATTATTTCTCTTAAATTATTAGTACTAAATATATCTTCTTTACTCTCTAAAACATATTTATGTAAATTAAAAACTTTAATTAATTCATCATTACTATATTCACTATTACTTGGGTGTTCAGCCTCATATAGAAGCTCTGCATTATCATTAATAAAATCTATTGACTCATTTATATAATCTTTACCATAAGCCACATCTTCTTTTAACCGATACTCAAGCGTACCCAATTTTTCCTTTAAAGCAAACAAACTAGCTTGCATTGACTTATCATTTTCTATGGTCTTAATTTGCGTCTTTACTTCGTCAATTTCATTATTAACCAAAGACTTCCAATCATTATCTTTTAAAGCTTTATTTACACTATTATATGTATCTTCATCTACCCCACTATAATAATTAAAAGCTATATCAAAATAGTTCTGACCAATATAAGCATATTGCCATGATCCATCGGCGTACTCACTCAATCTTTTATTAAGATCTTCTTTGGCTTTATTTACAATAGCATTATCTGATGAATTATCATAATGATACATATAATCCATACTAGCAGTATCTACATACCTTATCAAAGAATTAATTAATATTATAAATAACAAACTTATAGCTAATACTATATATGTACTTTTCTTATGAAATATTTTAAATAATTCATTTCTAATTAAGGTTAACATTATTTATTACCTCCAGTCCTTTCTAGGAATGCTTCTTCCAAAGTAAGCGTTAATTCCTTAACTTCATAAATACTTACTTTTTCTTTTACAAGCATACTTATAACTTTAGGAATTTCTCGACTTTCACAAGTAAGCACAAAAGTTGTATCGGTCACATCACTCATATTATCCAGTTTTATATTTTTCGTACTATCAACTTTAATAATATATTTATTAGTATTTTTCTTAAATTCCGTTATCTTACCTGCCTCAATAATCTTTCCCTTTTCAATTATAAGCACTTTATTACAGAAATTTTCTAGTTCTGCTAAATTATGACTTGATATTAAAATTGCCATATTCTTTTTTGCTAAACTCACTAAAAGTTCCCGTAATTCTTTTATTCCCTCAGGATCTAGCCCATTTGTAGGCTCATCTAATACCAACACATTAGGATTATTTATAAGACTTCTAGCTATTCCTAGTCTTTGACGCATACCTAGAGAATACTTATTTACAGTATCATATATTCTATCTTCCAACTTAACTAACTTTACTATCTCCATTATTGCCTCATCAGTTACACCTTTATAAAGGTTAGCTGTAAGTTTCAAATTTTGCCACCCAGTTAAATACATATAACTATCCGGATTTTCCACTATTGCCCCGATACCTTTAATAGCATCAATAAAATCCTTTTTAATATCATAACCATTAATTAAAACAGTCCCACTATTTATTGTTTGCAATCCTAAAATAAGCTTAATTGTTGTTGTTTTCCCACTTCCATTTGGGCCAATAAAAGCTAGAATATCCCCCGTATCTAAACTAAATGATACATCAGTTAGTATTTGTCTATTCCCAAAGCTCTTATTAAGATTTTTTACTTCCAATACTTTCTTCATCGTAGCCTCTCTTTCCAATTCATTATATCACATATTTATTAAAAACAATTCTATTTTTACAATAAATAAAATGATTGGCATCAATTGATAACAATCACCTATTACTTTCACTTTTTTACTGGATGCGATAACCACTATTAGAAGCATATATGCTTCCTTGTGTTATAAACACATCTAAAGTATATAATCTTTTTTACAAATTGTAAATACCAATCCCAGCCAAAATGTAAAATGAAAACGAGCCAAAATGTAAAATCAGTATTAACAAATCTCAAAAAATATTATATAATTCTAATTAATGGAGATGATTTAAATGAAAAAATATATACCTAGAATTGTAGACAAAGTACTACAAAATAAACTTGAATATGTTGGTGCAGTTTTAATAGAGGGTTGTTTAGGTTGCGGAAAATCAACAACCGCTCGCCGTTTTGCTAAAAGCTACATCGAATTTCAAGACCCGGATAAAAAAATGCAATATGATAAAACAAATCAAACTAAGCCCTCTTTATTTTTGGTTGGTGAAAAACCGAGATTATTTGATGAATGGCAAATGTACCCTGTTGTATGGGACTCAATTAGATTAGATGTTGACCACACAGGATTAAAAGGACAATATATTCTAACTGGCTCAGCACGCCCTGCTGAAGATAGTGTTATGCACAGTGGCACAGGCAGAATCTCTAAATTATTAATGCGGCCTATGTCCTTATATGAATCCGGAGAATCTGATGGAAGTGTATCATTAAATGACATAATTAACGGTAAGGATATTGCTGGTGTATCAACACTCGGCTTTGATGATATTATAAATGCAATGATGCGTGGAGGCTGGCCAGAATCATTAAGTATAGATGGAGATAACAAATATAATGTTGCTAAAGACTATATTAAAAGCTTACTTAACGAAAATATAAAAACTTTAAACGGAACTGAAAGAAACGCTGAAAAAATGAACGCAGTTTTAAAAAGTATATCTAGAAACATATCAACTAACACTAGTAAAAACACAATTTTAGAAGATGTTAAACTTATGTTTTCAAGCGAAATTTCAAGACCTACATTAAATGACTATCTAGATGCCCTAGAGCAGCTTTATATATTAGAATATGTGCCCGCGACAAATTTAAACTTAAGGTCAAAGACCCCTTTAAGAACATCACCAAAATTAGAACTTGTAGATCCATCACTCGTTATAGCTTCATTAAACCTAAAAAAAGAAGACTTAATAAAAGACTTAAACTTTATGGGCTTCATTTTTGAAAATATGTGTATGCGTGATTTAAAAATATACGCTGATGCCATAGATGCTAGATTATCATACTATCGTGATAAAACTGATTTAGAAGTAGACTTTATCTTAGAGACTGCTAATGGAAAATGGGGAGCTATTGAAGTAAAACTTGGTGCTGGAGAAATACCTACAGCTGCTTCAAACTTAATTAACTTTAAAAATAAAGTTGATACCGAAAAATATGGAGAACCCGCCTTTCTAATGATTTTAACCGGAGCTGATTACTCTTATCAACGAGAAGATGACATATATGTTGTTTCCATTGGCAATTTAAAAAATTAAGAATTCGTATATTTTTTAATGGCTTTTAACAAAGTTCATAAAAAATGGAATTGGACACTTTTTTTGGAATAAAATATTGATAAAATTTATTTTTTAGAGTATCCCCCGACTTTGACAGTTGTAAGAAAACAAAAACTCTCTAGGCCCCTATTTATAAAGTTTTGGAGAGTTTTTACATGTTTGAAAAAAATTGATTTTCAAATAAAATGAAAATCAAGCTTTTTTCAATTATTTAGTTTCTTTAAGATACCTTTTTAATAAAAATGTCAAAAAATATGGAAAGGTATAAAATTTACCATTAAACCCTATATTTTTATTACACAATTTAATCCCATACTTTATGTCCTTATAATTATTACTATCAATTAAATTGTTTAAAGAAACAGTACTATTATCATTAGCTTTAACCTCTACTGGAATAAGAGAATTTCTATCTCTTATAAAGAAGTCCATTTCGATTGTTCCCTTTTCATTTTTATAAAAATATAAATCATATCCTGCCTTAACTAACATATCACTGACTATATTTTCATATATTGCGCCTTTATATGTATTAAAATTCTGATTTTTTCTCAAGGCGTCTTGTGCTTCTTCATCAAGTGATGCTATTAAAAGCCCCGTATCAGAAAAATAAAGTCTATAATTTTTTAACTTATAATTACCTTTAAGTGGTAATGCACATTCTTCCATGCAATAAGAAATATTAATTATACCAGCATCTGATAACCAATCAGAAAC
>CAKOLP010000003.1 GCA_934096025.1 uncultured Bacilli bacterium | reverse complement strand
TAATGACGGTTCATATAGATATGCCGGAGCAAGTAATACAACAAATAACTTTGTATGTTTTGGCTATGATTCAACGGATGGAACTTGTCCGACAGATTATCTATATAGAATAATTGGTGTTTTTGGAAATAATGTAAAATTAATAAAATATGATTATGCAAATTCCAATTTATTAGGAACAAGTGGTGACTATTATAATGGAAATAATCCCACTAATGTATATGGAACTTATAGAGGATTTTTAGAAAAATATGATTTATATTATTGGAATAACACTAATGCTTCATCAAGTGTAAATACATGGAGCCAAAGTAGATTAAATACAGTAAATTTAAATATTAATTTTATAAGCAAAATGGGAATAACGTGGTCTAATAAAATTGTAGAAACAACTTGGAAAGTCGCTGGAAACATTGGTTCAAAAGTATGGAATGTTACTCCAATTACAGCTTATCAAAATGAGATATTACAGCCAGTAAGTTCAATTATTTACCGCGCTAAAGTTGGGTTAATGTATGCAAGTGATTATGGTTATGCTGCTGATTTTAGTATGTGGGCAGTAAATCTTAATAAATATGATGGTGGAGCTGTCATTACCGCTAACTGGATGTATATGGGGCTTTTTGATTGGACGATTACTCCGAATACGGATTATGC
This sequence comes from uncultured Bacilli bacterium, assembly GCA_934096025.1. Classification (GTDB taxonomy): domain Bacteria; phylum Bacillota_I; class Bacilli_A; order RF39; family UBA660; genus Onthocola_B. Next base: position 16,961 of record CAKOLP010000003.1, on the reverse strand, counting down.
TTGGAGTGCTTATGTAATTCATTCTTCAGGTAACCTTTCTGATAATAGTGTATATAATTGGGCAAGCATTCGACCGGTTTTTTATCTAGATTCATCTGTAAAATATATTTCTGGTTCTGGAACTAGTTTCTCACCATTTATAATAGAATAAATTTTAACAAATATAGTATACATTTTATATAGATGTATGCTTTTTTTGTAATGAATTCAATATTGACAAAACTTATGTTTTTATATAGAATAAGTACTTAATAAAACGAGAAAAGGGGAATTGGAATATGAAAAAAGAGGGAAATGAAAATAATGATGTTTTTGAGTATGATAGTCCTTTTTTATTAGGAATGGAGGATTATTCATTATTATCTGATGAAGAAACAAAGATGTTACTAGAAATGGCTCAAAATGGAAGCAATAGCGCTTTTGATATGCTTGTTTATTGTAATAAAAGATTGGTTTTAAAAATGGCTAATATTTATAAAAATAGTGAGTTAGATTTTTCAGATTTATTTCAAGAGGGCATGATAGGTTTAATGAGTGCAATTAAAAGTTTTGATTTTTCAAAAAATGTCCAGTTTTCTACATATGCCTGTGGGTTAATTAAAACGGAAATAAAGAGTGCTATAGGCAAGAAAGCTCGCTTGATAAATATTGGGGATAAAAAATATTTTAAAGTTAGAAAATTTAAAAAGGCTCGAGCAGCATTGGAAGAAATGTTAGAAAGAGAACCAACAATTGAGGAGCTAGCGAGCTATTTGAATATAAGTGTTGAGACTGCTAAATCACTTTCTGATAAATGCGCGGATGCGTTATATTTACTAGATATAAGCGATGATAGAGATACGATTTTAATGAGTGCAGACTCAAATTTTGAAGAAGACGTTATGAATAAATTTATGGTAGAAGATGTTAGGAATATGCTGGAAAATTGTAAGTTAAAAAATGATGAAAAATTTGTTATTTTGCACAGATTTGCCCTTTTGGGTAACAAAAAATTAGAACGAAAAGAAATGGCTAATATTTTAGGCGTAAGTTGGGAATGGGTAAGAATGCTTGAAAAACAAGCTTTAAAAAAGCTTAAAACTCATGCTAAGCGTAAGGATTATGGTGCCTATATAGATTTTGTAGAAAAATGTGATTATACAGCAGTAGGCAGTAAAACAATCTTTGAATTACTAAATTGCTATGATGAAGAATTGGTTTATGCTGCTCTAAGTAAATTAAATAGATATGATAAAAGTATCATTGAAGCTAGGTGGGGAACTGATTTGTCTCATCCGGTATTTCGCATTTTATCGGAAGCGCAAGCCCAAAGATTTTTTCAATTATTGATATCCTTGCAAGATAGCATAGGTAAATTAAAAAAACAAAAAGCATTCGGAGCGCCCATTTTAACAAGAAGAAAATAAAAAAATTATTAATGAAAATGGTTGTTATATGAGAAAAGTAAAAAGTATAAATAAAAGTTTAGATTCATTTGAATTATTCCAAAAGGACTTTGAAAGCTATTCTGTGTTAGAGAAAGAGGAATTATATGCACTTATTCCTTTAGCCCAAAATGGTGATAAAGATGTCTTTGATAAAATAGTTAATAGCAATTTAAGATTAGTTTTAAGTGTAGCCAAAACATATGTTAATAAAGACTGGGAATTACAGGATTTAATACAAGAGGGGACAATTGGTTTAATAGAAGCAGTAAAAAAATTCGATATAACAACAAATAATGCTTTTAGTACTTATGCTCGAGAGTACATTATAGGATATATTAAAAAGGCATTGAATGAAAAAACACGAATGATTCGTATACCTTATAATTATCATACTAAAGCTATGAAATACCAGTCTGTTAAAGAAGAATTGTCTAGTACTTTAGGGAAAAATCCGACTTATAAAGACTTAGCTTCTTATTTGGGAGTGAGTGTAGATACAGTAAAATATTTTGAAAGAGTCCAATATGATGCAGCGAAAAGATATATAATAAATAAAGATTATGAAGAAACGGAAATTATAAGTATTGTTCCTGATTTAAATGTCGATGTTGAAGAAGAAGTTTTAAATAGGTTAAGGGCCGAAGATATTAAGACTTGGCTTTTAAATAGTAAGTTAAGTGAAAGTCAGTTGCAATTTATTATTTTATATTATGGGCTTTTTGGTTATAAACCTATGTCTCAGATAGAAATTGCTGCATTATTGGGATATCATCGAAAAACTGTACATGCCGCGCTAAAAAGGGCACAAGAAAAATTGGCAAAAACTGCTCAAGAAATGGGAATTACTGATTACTTAGTTGATGAAGTTAAAAGGACCAGGACAGTGGTAAGAATAATTGGTAGTTAATAAAAAGGAGTGTATTAAGATGGATAAAAATAAATTGGATAGTTTTATAAAAGAAAATATTATATTTTCAAAAGATGAAAAGGTTATTTTGGCTAATTTTAAAATATTAGAAGATTTTTTAGTCGGTGAAAATTGGCAAGTTGATGAAGCTTTTTTAAAAACGCTTTTAAGTTACGATAAAATAAATTTTATGATTGAAAGTTTATATGTTAGTTATTGTGATAGGGGTCAAAAAGCACCATTACAAAATAGGGTTGTGGCATCTTTATTGCAGGTATATTCTGTTGTAAAAGAAAAAGAACTTGAAGTAAGTGTTGTAAAAATGGGTGATGAAATAGTTAGTGATTCAGTTAGACTTTATTTTAATGATATTGCCATGTATCCAAAATTGACAAAAGAAGAAACTAATGAATTATTTCGCAGATTTAATGAAGATGGTGATTTAGAAGCTAAAAAAAGATTAATTGAATGTAATCTTAGATTAGTAATTTATTTCGTTAATAAATTATGTAAGGATACTTCAATATTTTTAGACTGTATACAAGAGGGGAATTGTGGTTTAATAAAGGCAGTAGAACAATATGATTATAAAAAAGGATTTGCTTTTGCAACCTATGCTTCCAATTGGATAATAGCTCGTATTAAAAGAGATGGTTTACAAAACGGTAATGTAAATAAAATACCTCAAGCTGATTATTCATTAATGGCTAAAGTTGCCGAAACTGAGGCTAATTTAAGAAAAAATAATGATATAGTTACTTATGCTGATATAGCAAAAAGAATGCAAATGTCCGAAAATAAGATAAAGAAAATTAAAGAACTAGAAAATTTTAGACATCCAGTTAGTTTAAATCAAGTCATAAATAATGATGGAGATGGTTCTGTAGAACTAGGCAATTTAATTGCGGATAATAGTCAAAGTGTAGAAGATAGAATAATTAGTAAGGAAATTGCTGAATACCTACTTTATCATAGTCGGTTAACCTCGAGAGAATTATGTGTTATTCTATTAAGAACAGGCTTTGTTACAGGAACAGTTGTACCATACAAGAAGATTGGTAAATTTTTAAATGTTTCTCACACAAGGGTACAACAAATGGAAAAAGTAGCGAAAGATAAGATCAGAAGAAGTGCAGTAGCTGCAGGGCTAGGTGAGGCTGGGATAAAAACTTTTTATTCATGTTTTAAAAATACTAGTAAAGAAGATATAATAAGAGCAATTGAAGCGCTTCGGGGATACGAAAAAATTGAACTAAAAGAAATCATCGGAGAAGATTTAGAAATGGCTATTGAAAGGCCACTTTCAGAAAATCAAGTTTTAAGAATTCAACCATATATAAGTAGAATTAAAAAAATATTGAAGCAAGGTTTGCCAAAAGTGGATATAGATTGGCTATTAAGCAGAAAGTTAGAGTATGAAAGAGAAAATAGTAAGAATCGACGCAGATAAAATTGAAGCCTTTATAAATAACAATTTTGATAAGACAAATTCGTATGAGGATATTTTTGAGTGTTTTGAGGCTTTAGAAGAATATTTAAGAAAAATTAATATGGTTTTAAGTAATAAACGTGTGTCTTTAATTTTAAAATATAATGGGCTTATTAATGCTCTTTTAAGGATTGTTTTTAATAAATATAAAGATTTGATAGTTACTGGGAATATTGAAAAGGTAAATGATAATAGTGTTTTTGTGAAATTTATGGAAATGTATTGTTTAGTTAATGGAGTAGAGTTTTCCCTTGATTTTAATATATCAGTAAATGATATGGAAGATGAATTTTTAAAAGAATAATTCTTGATGTTAAAAGCTATGAAAGACTATCAAAAGAAGCCACTAAAGAATTGATTTTAAAAGCCCAAAATGGGGATATGCAAGCAAGAAATAAAGTAGTCGAGAGTTATTTGTTTTTAGTGCTTAAAGTAGCTAAAAAATATCAAAATTTAGGATTGCCTTTTCCAGATTTAATACAAGAGGGAAATATAGGATTATTAAAAGCAATAGAAAGTTTTCCGATGAAAAAAGATTATTGTTTTTCGACATATGCTTATACATTAATTAATAAGAGAATCAGTAGAGCTTTAAAAGATATGAGGTTATATGCTAGTCAAAAAGATTTAGGCCTTTATGTAGGAAATACTACAGGAATTATTAAAACGGAAGTAAAAGACACTTGCCTGAAAAAGATAAAGAAATAAATCAAGCTGGTGGATATAATCATATAATTAATAGATTATCTAGAAAATTAAAAAATAAGTTTTAATAGTAAAAAAGCATTACCGAAAGGTAATACTTATGAAAATATTCTTTATCCTAAAGCTACATCGAAAATCATCATAACTATGAAACCTAAAAGGGTACAAAAAGCCATTAGGTTTTTTCTTTTATTTGCTTGACTTTCGGGAATTAGTTCTAATATAACGACATAAAGCATAGCTCCACCGGCAAAAGCAAGTAGTATAGGTAATAAAACTTTGATTTTTAAGACTAAGATAGCTCCGATTACGGCGGCAAAAGGTTCTACTATACCACTTAAGACTCCGAATAAGAAAGCTTTTTTAGAACTTAATCCCTCTCTTTTTAAAGGTAGAGATACTGCAACACCCTCAGGAAAGTTTTGAATACCAATACCGATTGCTAATAATACTGCTGCTGATATAGTTGCGCCATCTAAATTGTAAAATACTGAGCCAAAGGCAACCCCGATAGCCATACCCTCCGGAATATTGTGTAGGGTAATTGATGAAATTAGCATTAAGCTTCTTTTTTTCTTGGTAATATTTTTGTTTTTAGTTACTTTTTGAAATATTTTATCTCCGAGAAATAAAAGGAGACTTCCTGATAAAATACCAAGAGCAACAACAAGCCATGATATCATATTTAGATTAGTTGCCATTTCTAAAGCTGGCATTAAAAGGCTAAAGAAAGTAGCTGCTAACATAACACCGGCAGAAACACTAAGCATAGCATCAAGAGTTGTTTTGTTTACACGTTTAAACAGAAAAACTACAGCTGCCCCAAGAGAAGTAATTCCCCAAGTAAAACAAGTGGCAATTAATGCTTGTATAGGATAAATTAAATTAGTAAACCAATCAATCATTATTATACTCCATTCCATTTATATCTTATGAAAATAACTAATATTAGTTCAGGACATTTTTTCAAAAAAATTTTTTTGAAAACTTAGTTTTAATATCTTTACAAAATTGGTGAATATAGTTATAATAAGCGTTATGTTTGGGAGGTGGATTATGAGCTTTGATGTACCGGTAATATTGCTTAAAAATGTGGTCGTACTTCCCAATCAAGAAGTAAAAATTGAACTTAATAATATAATTAGTGGTAAAACTGTAAATGAAGCTATGACAAGCTATAAAGGAGAAATATTAGTAGTAACTCCGGTAGATGCGCTAGAAGAAGAACCTAGTGTAGATGATTTACCAAAAGTCGGGGTTATAGTTAAGATTAAAAATAAAATTGATAATAATGGTTGTATTCAAGTAAGACTTAGAGGACTTAAAAGAGTAGCAGTTAATAGATATTTTCAAAAAGAAAAAAAAGAAATATTATATAGTAATGTAATGTATATAGATTTGCCCTCGTTAGTTAAAGATGAAGAAGAAGTAATTATTAAAAAAATGGTAACGACATTAAAAGAATATATTGGTGTTTCCAAGGGAGTTTCTAATGATATACTTTCTTTTGTAGGAGCTTGTAATGATTTAAATCGAATTACAGATGCAGTGGCTTCTTTTTTACCGATTAGTACTTCTAAAAAACTAGATTATATGCAAGAAATAAATCCTATTAAAAGGGCTAAGTCTTTAATTCGGGATATGAAAGAAGAAATTAGAATAGTCGAATTAGATAATGAGCTTGAAGAAACTATTGATGAACATTTACAAAAAGAACAAAGAGAGTTTTATTTAAAAGAAAAGTTAAATGTTATAAAAGAAGAACTAGGACAAAAGTCTTGGAAAGAAGATGAGTTAGAGGGATATCGAAAAAAATTAGCAAGCTTAAAGATTGATAAGAAAATAAAGTTGCATTTTCAAAGAGAAATAGATAAATATGAGTTTATGAATGATTCATCACCTGAGGCAAGTGTAGCACGAAATTATATTGAATGGGTACTTAATTTGCCTTGGAATAAGAAGTCAAAAGAAAATGCTAACTTTAATAAAATATATGAAGAATTAAATAAGTCGCATTATGGCTTAGAGAAAATAAAAACAAGGATAACAGAATATATAGCAATAAAAACTTTGAATAAGGATATAGAAAGTCCGATTATATGTTTGGTTGGCCCACCGGGAGTAGGAAAAACTAGTATTGCTTATGCTATAAGTAAGGCTTTAAATAGAGAGTTTTATAAAGTTAGTGTCGGAGGGTTAAATGATTCTTTTGAATTAGTAGGGGCTAGAAGAACTTATTTAGCATCATCTCCGGGAAAAATTATTCAAGGAATTAATAAGTGTGGGGTGAATAATCCGGTTATATTAATTGATGAAGTTGATAAGATGATTAGGGATTACAAAGGGGATCCTGCTGCAACTTTATTAGAGATATTAGATCCAGTCCAAAATAAATACTTTGTAGATAATTATATTGAGGAACCTTTCGATTTAAGTGATGTATTATTTATTTTAACAGCCAATAGTGTCGAAGATATACCTAGTCCTTTACTTGATAGAGTAGAATTAATTGAAATAAATAGTTATACGTTATTTGAAAAAAAGGATATTGTTATAGATTATTTGTTACCAAAGATATTGAAAGAAAACATGGTGTTTCAAGAAAAGATTAAATTTAGTGATGAATTGATATATTTTATTATTAATGGATATACAAAAGAAGCGGGCTTAAGAGAATTAACGAGAGTCTTAGCTAGTTTAGCTCGTAAGATTACGATAAATAATGTTAAACAATTAAATGAACAAAAGATAATTAAATTGCTTGGAGATCCGTTATATAAAGAAGATTCTTTAGTGGAATTTGCACCTGGTGCAGTAAATATTATGGCTTATACACCTGTTGGGGGGAAAATTAGTAGGCTTGAAGTAGTTTTATTTAAAGGAACAGAAAAAATAAATATTACAGGAAATGTTGGTAAAGTAATGGAGGAAAGTGCCAATGTAGCTTTATCAATGGTTAAGAGTAAGTATAAGTATAATTTTCATAATTATGATATACATATTCATTTTCTAAGTGCAGGTGTAAAAAAGGACGGACCAAGTGCAGGCCTTAGTATAGCGATAGCACTTGTTAGTCTAATGGAAAATAAAAAGGTAAGTCCTGATATAGCTTTTACCGGAGAAATAACTTTACAAGGAAATATTTTGAAAATCGGGGGTCTAAAAGAAAAGTTAATCGGAGCTTATAATCGTAATGTAAAAGTAGTATATATTCCCAAGGAAAATCAAGATGATTTGAAAAATATACCAAAAGAAATACTTAAGAAGATGGACATTGAGTTAGTAAGTAATTTTGACGAAGTGTATACAAAAATTTTTAAGTAATATATAATAATTAATAAGGAAGTGATGTTTTGAATACAGAAAAGATAAGTAAAAGTATTAATGCTTTACAAGTTTATAATTTAGTACCAGGGATTATCAATAAAGTTACAAATGATACAAGAAAAATAGAAGAAAATGATTGTTACGTAGGAATTAAGGGTGAGAAAAAAGATGGAAATCTTTTATATATGGAAGCTTTTAAAAAAGGTGCACTTGTAGCTATACTAGATTATTATGAAGAAGATGCTGAGGTATTAAAGTATTTAGAAGAAAATAAGAAAATGATTATTTTGGTAGAAGATTCTATTAAAGCTTTAGGAGATTTAGCCAAATTAAAAAGAGCTAGTTTTAAAAATCCAGTAGTAGCAGTAACAGGTAGTGCTGGAAAAACTAGTACCAAAGATATGGTTTATAGTGTTTTAAGTAAAAAATATAATGCTCATAAGACTATTGGCAATCAAAATAACCATATTGGGTTACCTTTATCTATTTTATCTTTAGAAGAAAAAAATGAAATAATGGTTTTAGAAATGGGTATGAATCATATCGGAGAAATTGCTTATTTGACGAGTATTGCAAAACCTGATGTTGCTATTATTACAAATGTTGGAACAGCACATATAGGGAATTTAGGTAGTAGAGAAAATATTTTAAAAGCTAAATTGGAAATACTAGAGAGCTTGACTCCAGGTGGGCTTGTAATTATTAATAATGATAATGATTTATTACATGAGTGGTATTTGGAAAATAAAGATAAATACAATGTTGTTACGATTGGTATTAAAAATACATCACTATATATGGCAACTGATATAGAGGAATTAGAAAAAGGCAGTAAATTTAAGTGTTTAGATGAGGCTTTTGAAGTTCCGGTCGGGGGAGAACATTTTATATATAATGCTTTAGTTGCTATTGCAGTGGGAAAACATTTTGGTATATCTTTAGAAAATGTAAAAAAAGGAATACTGGATTTTGAATTAAGCAGTAATAGAATGAGTATAAAAGAACTTTCTAATGATATTTTAGTAATTGATGATTCTTATAATGCTAATTATGATTCGATGAGTTATGCTATAAAGTATTTAGGAAGCTTAGAGGGAAGAAATATAGCAGTTTTAGGTTCAATGAAAGAATTAGGGGATTTTTCTAAAGAATTGCATGAAAATATTGGAGTTTTGGTAGCTAAGGAAAACATTGATGTGCTTTTAACTGTCGGCGATGAAGCAGAATTTATTAATTCTAAGGCTTTGGAATCAGGAATGTCTCCGAGTAATGTGCTTCATTTTGCTAATAATACTGAAGTTATAAAATATATTAATAAGACTAAAAAACCGGGAGATAATATTTTGGCTAAAGCGAGTAATTCTCTACATTTTAAAGAGATAGTTGAGGGAATAGAATAATTCGTAAACTAGTGTCTATATGCTAGTTTTTTTCTTTTGCTTAAACAAGATTTCTTGTATACTTAAAATATGCAAGATTGGAGGAAAATAATGGAAGCATGGAATGAATTTAAAAAGGGAACTTGGTGTGATACAATTAATGTATATGATTTTATTTCCTTAAATTATGAAACTTACTTGGGAGATGAAAAGTTTTTAGCTGGTAAAAGCGAAAAAACGAGTAGAGTATGGAATGAGTGTGAAAATTTATTAAAAGAAGAATTAAAGAATCACGTTTTAGGGATAGATACAGAAACTATATCGGGAATTGATGCATATAAACCGGGGTATATTGATAAAGAAAATGAAGTAATTGTTGGGCTTCAAACAGAAAAGCCTTTAGTGCGTATTGTAAATCCTTTCGGTGGCATAAGAATGGTTCACGATGAAGTAAATGCGTATAATTATGTTTTGGATAAAAAGTTTGATTTAGTGTTTAAATATCGTAAAACGCATAATGACGGAGTATTTGATGCTTATACAAAAGATATAAAGTTAGCTAGAAAAGTCGGTCTTATAACTGGACTTCCTGATGCTTATGGTAGAGGAAGAATAATCGGGGATTATCGTAGAGTAGCTCTTTATGGAACTAGTATTTTAAAAAAGGAAAAAGAAAAAGATTTAGATACTCTTTTACAAGGGGAAATGACTGCAGATTTAATCCAATTAAGAGAAAATGTTTCTATGCAAATTAAAGCTTTAAATGAATTAGAAAGTATGGCTTCAAAATATGGCTATGATATAAGTAAGCCAGCTTGTAATGCTAAAGAAGCAATTCAATGGACTTATTTTGCTTATTTGGGTGCAGTTAAAGAAAATAATGGTGCTGCGATGAGTTTAGGTAGAGTTGATAGTTTTTTTGATATTTATATAAATAGAGATATAAAAAGAGGTTTTTTAAATGAAACTCAAGCTCAAGAGTTGATTGACCAATTTGTTATTAAATTAAGATTAGTTAGACACCTGCGTACTCCGGCTTATGATGAGCTTTTTTCTGGAGATCCAACTTGGGTAACTTGTTCAATTGGTGGCGTAAACGAAAACGGAATACCTTTAGTTACTAAGACTAGCTATCGTTTGATTCATACTTTATCTAATTTAGATGAAGCACCGGAGCCTAATATTACTATTTTGTGGCATGATAAATTACCACTTTCTTTTAAAAAGTATTGTGCAAAAATGAGTATTTTAACTGATTCGTTGCAATATGAAAACGATTTTTTAATGAATAGTGCTTTTGGAAGTGATTATGCTATTGCGTGTTGTGTTTCGGCAATGCGTTTAGGCAAAGATATGCAATATTTCGGGGCAAGATGTAATTTGGCTAAAGCTTTACTTTACGCTATTAATGGTGGTATAGATGAAATAACTGGTTTAAAAGTTTTAGATGTTGAAAAAATAGAAGATGAAATTTTAGACTATGAAAAAGTTAAAAATGCGTTTTTTAAAGTATTAGAAAAAGTTGCCGGTTTGTATGTAAACGCTATGAATATTATTCATTATATGCATGATAAGTATGCTTATGAATCTATCGAAATGGCTTTACATGATACTTATGTACGAAGATTAATGGCTTATGGAGTTGCCGGACTTTCGGTAGTAGCTGATAGTTTATCGGCGATTAAGTATGCTAAGGTTAAGCCAATTTATGTTGAGAAAATTGCCCAAGACTTTGAAGTGTTCGGTGATTATCCGAAGTTTGGTAATGATGATGATAGAGTTGATGATATAGCTAAGTTAGTTTTAGAAAAATTTTATCAAGAATTATGTAAGCATAAACAAATAAATGATGCAAAAGTTACACTTTCTGTTTTAACTATTACTTCTAATGTGGTTTATGGTGAAAAGACTGGGGCTACACCAGACGGTAGAAAAAAAGGTGTTGCTTTTGCTCCAGGGGCTAATCCAATGCATGGCAGAGATGAAAATGGTGCTTTAGCTAGTCTTAATTCTGTAAGTAAGCTTCCTTATTTAGATTGTTGTATGGACGGAATTTCTAATACCTTTACTATTGTACCTACGACTCTTGGCAAAAGAAGAAAGAGTTGATAATTTAGTTAGTGTTTTAGATGGTTATTTTGAAAAAGGTGGTCATCACTTAAATGTTAATGTCTTAAATAGAGAGACCTTGATAGATGCTATGAATAATCCGGAAAAATATCCTTTACTTACCATAAGAGTATCTGGTTATGCGGTAAGATTTAATAGACTTACTAGAAAACAACAAGAAGAAGTTATAAAAAGGACTTTCCATGATAAATTATAATATGCCGGGAAGTATAGCAGGGGTTGAAACTTTTGGGTTAGTTGATGGTCCGGGAATAAGATATGTACTATTTTTTAATGGGTGCAGATTAAGGTGCAAGTTTTGTCATAATCCCGAAATGTTTTTATTAAAAGAAAATAATACAACTGTTGAGGAATGTGTATCTAAAATACTTAGATTTAAACCTTATTTTAAAAATGGGGGCGGAGTAACTTTATCTGGTGGTGAACCAACACTCCAAGTTGAATTTTTGTTGGAATTATGTAAAGCCTTAAAAAAAGAAAATATTCATATAGCCTTGGATACTTGTGGTGTAGGTATAGGAAGATATAAAGAAATATTAGAATTAGTTGATTTGGTTTTGCTAGATATAAAACATATAACAAATGAGGGTTATTTTGATATAACTGGGCAAAATAATACTGAATTTTTAAAATTTAAGGAAGAATTAAAGGAGAGTAATAAGGATATTTGGATAAGACAGGTTGTAGTGCCAGGCATTCATGATAGCGAAGAATATATGGTAAAATTAAGGGAATATTTGCAAGATTTTAATAATATTAAAAGAATAGAACTTTTACCATATCATAAAATGGGCGATAAAAAATATGAAGAATTAGGATTGATAAATCCATATAAAGATAAAGAAGCTATGGACGCTCAAGTTTGTGAGGAATTATATAATAAATATTTTTAAAGATAGTGTTAACGTTAAATACTAACACTTAAGACATTATCATAAACTAAGCATAACTTATGTCAAATAGTGTAAACGCTATATTGACTATTAAGAGAAAATGTGGTACTCTTGTTTATGTCAAAAAGAAGTTTAGGGAGGAATTATGAAAAATAGTAATGGTATATTTGTAGCATATAAAGGAAATGAAGTGGATTATGATACAATTTTAAATGACTTAAATGATAGATGTCCGAGTGGATTTGTGGTTAAACCTATGCGTACAGATGCTCTTTTGTTTGCTAAACTTGTACCCGAAACCGAAAGAGAACATGGAGATCCATATTGGAACAGAATTAATGAAGTTCTAACAGTTAATAGCTTTGTTCATCAAGAGATTGATAATATTGACAGATTTGCATTTCCATATAAACATGATGGTAGTGAACTTAATCATACAGTTACTAATTGGGGATATTATACTTACAAAGAAAAAGTATTCTTAAAATTAGGAGAGTTCTTACATTTTTGTTCTGTTATTTGGGATAGAAAAACAGATACAATAGTAGCTGGTGTAACAACACCTGTTGATTCTTATACTCATTTATATTATGGAGAAACTCCGGATAATAAAGAATTAATCTTTTCTAATAATTTTAATTTGTTACTTAATTATTGTAGTGATATTAGGGAGTTAGAAAGTAATTCATTTATGTTAAATGGGGAAGTGTTTGATTTAGAGGGAAAACCAATAAGTGTGCGTACTGATGATGATACGCCAAAAAGATAGTCTTTTACTATATAAGGCTATTTTTTATTTGTAAATTTTTTTAGAAACGCAATACTTTCTCTGGCTTTTTCTAAAAATTTTTAGTAGAATTAAAGTGTTGGAGTGATAAGAATGCGTTTAGAATTTAAATTAAAATACAAGGATAGCAATACAATGGCTCGGCTTGGAGAAATAAGTTATAATGGAAAAACTTATGAAACTCCGATGTTTATGCCAGTGGGTACGAATGCAACAGTTAAGACTCTATCCCCAGAAGAACTAAAAAGTATTGGTTCGGGAATAGTGCTAGCTAATACATATCATTTGTGGCAAAGACCGGGCGAAGATATTGTTTGTGAAGCTGGAGGATTACATAAGTTTATGAACTATGATGGACCTATTTTAACTGACTCTGGTGGTTTTCAAGTGTTTTCTTTGGCAAAACCTAAAGATATATCTGAAGAGGGCGTTAAATTTAAAAATCATCTAAATGGGGATAGCTTGTTTTTAACACCAGAAAAATCGATTGAAATTCAAACAAAATTAGGAAGCGATATTATGATGAGTTTTGATGAGTGTGTTAAATGGCCAAGTACCCATGAATATATGGAACAAAGTGTAGAAAGAACTCTAAGGTGGGCTAAACGGGGAAAAGATGTAAAACCTAAAAATGATCAATTACTATTTGGAATTGTCCAAGGTGGAGAATATCCCGATATTAGAAAACATTGTGCGGAAGAATTAGTTAAAATGGATTTTGATGGATATTCTGTTGGTGGTACTAGTGTTGGAGAAGATAAACCTACGATGTATAAAATGGTGGAATATTCAACTCCTTATTTACCTGAAAATAAATTAAGATATTTAATGGGGGTCGGAGATCCTATAGATTTAATTGAAAATTCTATGCGTGGAATAGATATTTTTGATTGTGTAAGTCCTACAAGATTAGCAAGGCATGGCCATGCTTATACTAAGTATGGAAAGATTAATATAAAAAATAGTAAATACAAAAGAGATTTTAGCACTTTAGATGAGTGTGATTGTTATACTTGTAAAAATTATACTAAAGCATATATTAGACACTTGATTACTGCAAATGAAACTTTTGGGGCAAGACTTTTATCTATTCATAATATTTATTTTTTACATAGATTAATGAAAGATATAAGAGCTAATATAAAAACTGGTACTATATTAGAGTTTAGAGATCAATTTGTTAGTAATTATTATGGAAAGTAAACTATGAATAAATGGATTATTAGTGGAACGATACTATTTGTTGTAAGTTTAATTACTATTGCAACAACTGTCAAAGTAGTAGATATACACAATGAAAAGCTATTACTTGTGGAAAGTAAGTATATAATTGAAAATGCTAAAAAGTGTATAAATGAAAAAAAGTGTAATAAAGATAAGATAACTCTTAAAAATTTGTATGAATTAAAGTATATTGATAAACAAGTAAATGAAGTTACTAAAGAATATTATAATGAAGAATCCTATGTTGTAAATAAAAATGGTGTTTATGAATTTGTGATCATTTAAAAAAGATATAACCTTAGTTTTTTGAAGTTATATCTTTTTTGTTAATACCCATCATACCTCCGATAAGACTGGTTAAAAGTAATACTACATAATAGATTATTGTGGATAAAGTAAAAATATTTCGGGAAGAAATGAGAGAAATAATAATTAATACTCCGAGAAATAATAGGCCTTGTTTTAATCCCGCAATATATCCTTTAGCAGTTGCTGTTTTTCCAGTTGAGAAACTAAAGACAAAGAAGGCCAGAATATTAAAAATAAGAAGTAATAAATTTGTTATTGTGTAATTAGTACCTATTAAGTTTAATAAACTACATAAGAAAACAATAATAATTAAAAATATACTGTAAAAACCTACGTTTTTCATAAGCTTTTTCATTAAATCACCTAGTTAAATATATGATATGTTTAAAATAATATTCTTTATGCCATAATATAGGTGGTGATACCATGGATTTATTTATTGTTTTATTTAGAACTGTATTTTTTTACTTTTTCGTTTTACTTTCTTATAGGATTATGGGAAAAAGAGAAATAGGCCAACTTGGGGTAATTGATTTAATTGTGTCTATTTTGATTGCTGAGTTGGTGGCAATTAGTATCGAAGAATTTAAAGAGCCGATGGTCTTAACTATTTTACCTATAGCTATGTTAGTTGTTTTAGAAGTTGTATTTGCATTTATTTCGATTAAATCAAGGCGCTTTCGGACTATTTTTGATGGCAAACCCTCATTAATTATAGTAAATGGAAAAATAAATTACAAAGAAATGGTTAAACAAAGATATTCGCTAGATGATTTATTAGTGAGTTTAAGGCAAAAGGAAATCAGGGATATTGAAATGGTTGAATATGCGTTTTTAGAACCTAACGGAGAACTTTCAGTGTTTAAATATAATTTTTTTAAATTAAAAAGTCCTTATCCTGTAGCGTTAATACTTGATGGCGTATTACAAAAAAATGTATTAAAACATATTAAGAAAACAGAGACTTGGGTTATTGATGAGTTAGGCAAGAAAAACTTGTTAGTAAAGGATATATTTTACGCTTTTTATAAGAATAAAAAAATTTATATTATTAAAAAAAATGACATATAGCAAAAATCGCTAGGTGTTTTTTTCATTTTGTGCTATACTTGTTATAGTAAGGTGATATCATGAAGAAACTAATAGAGAGAATTAAAGATAATAAGATTTTATTAAGTTTAGTAGTTTTAATTATAGGAGCATTTGCTATTTTGGTGTTTCGAGCAACCTATGCTTATTTTGTAGGACAAATAACGGAAACACCAGGGGATATAACGGTAAAAACGGGTACTCCGAGTAAGTTTGAGTTTGATGTAGGGGATAGTTTAACTATTAATGCGACTTCAACAACACTTCCAGAAAATGGATCTAATTTAGAAACAACTACAACTGCTTCGGCCATGTTACTTGCTAATAGTGTAGATAATCATTCAACAATGAACTATTATGTTTATTTTAGAGTGAATGAAAATAATTTTGGGTATAGTGATGGATCTACTCCAGAGATTATATTAATTATAACTGATCCGAATGGAAATGAAGTAACAAGCCTAGATGGTTTAACTTACGGAACTTTTAGTGGTGTATCTGGCTTTGATGTTACAACTACAACAGGTCTTTTTGAAGTAGCAAATAATTATGAAATAGTTTCTAATTCAAGTAAAGTAGCAACTACACAAAATTGGCAGTTTAAATTAACTTATTTAAATTTGGATGTTGATCAGTCAGCTAATTATGGCCACGTAATGGACACTAATGTAGTAATGAGTAAAGAAAGGAAATGATTTAAATGAAAATATTATGTATAGGACATTCTAGTTGGGATATGACGGTTCCTGTTTCTGAATATCCGATTGAAAATACAAAATATAGATACAACGAAAAGTATACTTCTGGAGGGGGACCTGCTGCAAATGCGGCTTATCTTCTAGGAAAGTGGGGGATGGATACAGTTATTGCTTCTAGTATTGGAAGTGATGACTTTGGAACAAAAATTAAAAAAGAATTTCAAGAAGTTAATGTTAATACCAATTATATAGAAACTAGTTATGATATAGATACATCATTTTCTTTTATATTAATAAATAAAAATACTGGTTCTAGAACAGTTTTTAATGTTGCAAATGAGCATCCGCCTTTAAAGAAGCTTAATTATGATTTTACTCCAGATATTATATTAACTGATGGTCATGATTATGGTGCTAGTCAAAATGCTATAAGTAAATATCAAAATGCTATTACTGTGATTGATGCGGGTAGAGTAACTCCAGAATTATTGGAATTATGTAAATATATTAAGTATATTGTATGTAGTAAAGGGTTTGCAGAAACTGTAACGGGTTTGAAGTTTGATTTTGCTAATCCTGCTAGTTTGGTAAATGTAT
>CAKOLP010000002.1 GCA_934096025.1 uncultured Bacilli bacterium | reverse complement strand
GTATAAATCAATTGAAAGTAGTTATAAAGCAGGAGTTACTGATGAGTTTATTAAGCCTATATATTTAAATAAGGAATTAATAAAAGATGGAGATGTTTTAATTTGGATGAATTATCGTGCTGATAGAGCGAAACAGATTATGTCGACTTTTGTTAATTGGGCTGAGTTTCAAGAGTTTCCTGTTAAGAATATGGAACATTTAGAGTGTTTTAGTTTCTTTCCAATTGATAAAAAGATTAAAACTTATAATTTAATAGAGCATCCAGAAGTTAAGAATTCTTTAGGGTTATATTTAAGTGAGCTAGATTTTACGCAAGCAAGAATTGCCGAGAGTGAAAAGTTTCCTCATGTTACTTACTTTTTTGATGGAGGTGTTGAGGGAAAGATTAAGGGCTGTGATAAGTTTCATATTCCGTCTCCGAGTGTGGCAACATATGATTTAAAACCGGAAATGAGTTGTGTAGATGTTTTAAAAAGAGTTATTTTGTCAATGAATAATGATTATGATTTTATTTTAGTTAATTTTGCTAATCCTGATATGGTGGGACATACTGGGAATTTAGATGCTACGATAAAGGCTTGTTCTGCTATTGATTTAGTACTTAATAAGATTATGGAAAAAGCTCAAGATAATTTTTATAAGGTTATAATTTTGGCTGACCATGGGAATGCAGATACGATGATTAATGAAGATGGTTCTTTGTGTACTACGCATACTACTGCTTTGGTTCCGTTTATTATTTGTGATGAAAAAGTTAAACTTAAAGAAAGTGGGTCACTTGTAAATGTTGCACCAACAATCCTTGATTATATGGATATTGCTATTCCTAAAGAGATGGAAGATACAGAATCTTTATTAATTGATGAATAAAGGTTCTTTTTGTTAATAATATAAAAAAGGCTCCATTTAGGAGTTTTTTATGATGGTTTGAAATAGGTTCTTATTATGAGAAACTTTATTAGATTTAAATATTAATTTTTTTGTTATTTTTTTTAATTCTTTCTAAACCAAACTCTTTATTTGATGAGAGTTTTAGATAATCAAGTAGAGAATTTGCATCATTTATAATATCATAGCCGTATATATTTAGTTCGCCAATTGTAGGAATAATGATGTCATTTGGTTTAGGTTCTATAATTTCTTTTAGTGTCCATATTTTACTTTGGCTTCCATAATCGTTTGCCCATTTGGAAGTTACATCTTTTGTTGCTTCTATTAATCTAAAAAATAATCTCCTAATCCAAGATGGGTGACATAATGGAAAATATAGTTTTTGAGGATTTATTCTTTCCGTTTCTTTTTTTAAGAAAAATTCACTAAATAATAATTGTTTTTCTTGTTCTGCCATTATAAATAAATGAAAATCGACAATATATCCTAAATTTTCAAGCATTTCAATTAAAGTTAAAACAATGGCTCCCCTCTTGAAGATTGCTGAAGTTTGATCGTTACTGCAATATGTAGAATTTAAATAAATAGTTACTTTTTTCTTTGGAATATTTTTTTTATTTAACATTGATAGGGGATTGCCCTCTAAGTATGCTTTTACATCCGGAGCATATCCTATGTAGTCATTGTATTGTTTATTTTGGGCAAAGGTCATTTTTATATGGCGTTCAAGTTGTCGTTTTAATTTTATTAAGGTGTGATAACCTTGGGTATTGCCATATTTGCATAAATCCATTGCTTCTTGTAAAGAGTTAGTTTGAGTCTCGAGATTGGTTGAAATGCTACGCGGATCTTTAAAAATATCTATACGAATTGGATTTTCGGCTAAAAAAGAAATATATTCTTCAAGAGAATAAAATTGATAATGCATAACTGTATAACCATTCTTTGTATATGTTTGATACATATTATTTTTTTCTCCTTAATCTTTGTAATCCATTAAAATATTTGTTATTTTCGTTTACGTTTTCCATATTTCCGATAATAATATTTATATCATCTTGATTTAAGTTTTTGGTCACATTAGATTCTAATGTAACTTGTACAGGAATTTGATTTATTTCTTTTTTATATACTTTTCCTATCCCACGAGTAGATACAATATGAGGGATTCTTGCTTTAAAAACTGCTTTTCTAAATGCCCACATAAATTCTAATACTTCATCACACGGATATAATGTTTGTTCTAATTTTTCGTCATAATCAAAATAAATGGTATCAAATCTATCAAGGGTTGCGCCATCAAGAATATTTCTTCCAATATATTGTAAGTTTGCACCTGTTCCCCATGTATTTGCTGCGGCAATTATTCTAAAATCTGGGTGTCTATCTATTGTTTCGTGGGGAAAAGCCATATAGCCGTTTGCTAGTGCTGAGTTTATAACAATTAATGCAGAGGGGTCGGAGCCGTCTAGTTCATCTAAGAAAAACAATCCGCCGTTTTTAAAAGCTTTATAAAATTCAGTGTCTCTGTAATTACCGCCGGCATCTATAAAACCGGTTAATTTAAATTCGTTTGTAACATTATTAGTGTAGTACATATTTTGTCCTAGGGCGCTTGCTACTTGAGATATTGTTACATTTTTTCCACTACCTGCGGGACCGATTAACATAATTGGTTCGTCTAGTTGGACTTGGCTTAATATTTGTTCAAATTTTTCATGATAAAATCCCGGTGGTGTTTGTCCTTTTAAAGTGTCATTTAATTTGATAATATGGGTAATTGGAATTTGAATTCGATTTGCGTATTCTGTTAGTTTTTCATCAAGAAGTCTTCTTAATTGTTCTGCTATATTATTTTCTTTAGTGTATTCTTGGATTGTTCTTTTAATAACTTCTAGCATTTGTTTTTTTGCTTCGGTATTTAATTCTTTTATAATTAAGTTGTTTATTGTTTCTTTGGAATTTTGAGATGAAAAATATTCATTAATGCTTTGCTCGATTTTAGCTCTAATAGCTTCGTCAGTGATTTGAGCTAATAGACTATTTAAAGACTCTAAATACAATTCCATATTGGTTTTGCTTTTCTTGAATAAAATAGGATTTTTTTCTTTACCGTTTAGAGTATATATTTCTCCGTTTTTTATATAAGTGCCGTTTTCCATTTTAAATACTTCGTTACAAAATTGTTGTAGTATTTCTTTGTTGTTGGAAAAAATCAATTTATGATTTTGTTTGGTATACCCGTAATATAACTGGGTGTATTGGTTATTAGCTTCTGTGATGCCTGCTATAAAAGAATTGGTTTTATTATCCCATATAACTGCACAAAAGTGAATTTGATCTTCTAATGCTTTAAATATTTTAGTTTTAATATTTTCATACATTTTAATTGTAAGTTCATTAAAGTCGCTTTCATCTTCTATATCATAAATCGTAAAATCATCTTCGAGTTGTTTTAGTTCGTCTGGATTGTATCCATTTACTATAAATGTAGCATTTTTATTGTTTTTATGTGGACCTTTATTTTGGGCATCAGCATCTACAATTTGAGCCATGGTTAAGTCGTTATCTGTTATGTATTTAACATGATAATCTGGAGGACATATTTTGGTTAATGCATCTGTGATTTGACTGTAGTTTATATCGTTGCCTTTATAGGCTATAAAGGTTAGTTCGGACCTATTTTGTTTATTCATAAATACTCCTTTTTAAAGCTTTTTCTTTTGCTTCTTTTTTAAATGATTTTATAGTACCATAATTTTTTGATTTGTCAATGAGAATAAATTAGTTGTATTAATGTTTAAATATTTTTTTAATTGGGAGTTATATAATTCAAAAGATTTGTATTTATTATCCTTGTTATATAAAGAAATAATGTAGGAAGTTATTCGAGTTAAAAAATTATTATTTAATTATTAAGAGTTGCTTTAATTTTTTGCAAATTATGACATTTTTTGCTTGCCTTTTAATAGTATTTAATGTTATAATGTTTTTCGTATGACTGCGTTGATGTATGAGGTTACCGATACACTAGGTGAAGTTGGTAGTTAAAAAGTGTTTTTGGAGAACTTATACGGAGTATGTCTATACTAGATATAGGCGAAAGGAGAAATATAAATGGCAAAAGAAAAAGTTAGAATCAATTTAAGGGCATACGATCATAGATTACTTGATGTAGCTGCTGGAAAAATTGTGGAAACTGTGAAAAGAACTGGTGGCGATATTTCTGGACCTGTTCCTCTACCAACAGAAATAGAAAAAGTTACAGTATTAAGAGCAGTTCATAAATATAAGGATGCGAGGGAACAATTCGAAAGAAGAACTCACAAGAGATTAATAGATATTAAAAACCCTAGCAAGGAAACTGTTGAAGCATTACAACACTTAGATATACCTAGTGGTGTTGATGTAAATATCAAATTATAAGAAAAGGAAGGAATTAAATTATGAAAGGAATCTTAGGACGCAAAGTTGGAATGACACAAGTATTCACTAAAGAAGGAAAGTTAATACCTGTTACAGTTGTAGAAGTAGAACCTAATAAAGTTATGCAAGTTAAAACTGTAGAAAAAGATGGATATAATGCTGTTCAACTTGGTGTGTTTGAAAAAAAAGAAAAGAATGCAACTAGACCAGAAATGGGAAATGCAAAGAAAGCAAATACAACTCCTAAGCGCTACTTAAAAGAAATAAGAAATGTAGAATCAACTTATAATATTGGTGATACAATTAGCGCTTCAGTATTTAGTGTTGGAGAAGTAGTAGACGTTACAGGTACTACAAAAGGAAAAGGTTTTCAAGGTGTTATTAAACGCCATAATCAATCTCGTGGACCTATGACTCACGGATCACATTATCATAGAAGACCGGGTTCAATGGGTACATTGTTACCTAAGAGAGTTTTGAAAGGTAAGAAGTTAGCTGGACACATGGGTGTAGAAACAGTAACTATTCAAAACTTAGAAATTATCGAAGTAAATGTAGAAGAAAACTATATTTTAGTTAGTGGAAATGTTCCGGGTGCAAAAAATTCTTTAGTGTTAATTAAGAGTGCTGTTAAAAATAGTAGAAAAGAAAATCCAAAGGAAATTCTTACTTATGAAGAAGAAGCAGTAGTTGATGAAGTTGTAACAACTGATGAAGAAGTTGCTTTAGAAGCAGTGGAAGATGCTAAAGAAGATGTTAAGGAAGAAGAAAGTAAGTAATACTTGCTTAGAAAGGAATTAAAATGACAAAGATAAGTGTTAAGAACCTTAATGGTGAAAAAGTAAAAGATTTAACATTAAGTGATAGCATTTTCAATATTGAATTAAATGATGATGCACTAAAGAAAATGATTCGTTTACAACTAGATGCTACACGTCAAGGAACAAGAAAAACTAAAAATAGAAGTGAAGTTTCTGGTGGTGGAAGAAAGCCTTGGAAACAAAAAGGAACTGGTAGAGCTCGTCAAGGTAGTATAAGAGCTACACAATGGAGAGGCGGCGGAGTGCCATTTGGTGTTGGTAATCGTGATTATAGCTTTAAGATTAATAAGAAAGAAAGAGTGCTTGCATTAAAGAGTGCTTTAACAGAAAAAGCTTTGGCTAAAACATTGACTGTAGTAGAAAACTTTAATTTAGAAAGTGCTAAAACAAAAGATGCCTTAGCTTTACTTGATAATTTAAAACTTGCAGATAAAGTGTTATTTGTTACAAGTGATGATGCTGTTAATTTATATTTAGCGACTAGAAACTTAGCAAATTGCTTAGTTATATATGCTGATGAAGTGAATGTTTATGATTTAATAAATGCAGATTATGTTGTTTGTGATGAAGAAGCTGTTAAAAAGATTGAGGAGGTGCTTAAATAATGAAACATTACGCAGATGTTATTATTGCACCAGTAATTACTGAAAAGTCAATGGCTAATAGACAAAATAACGTTTATACTTTTAAAGTTAGTAAAAGTGCTACAAAAACTGAAATAAAGAAAGCTATTGAAGATGCTTTTAAAGTAGAAGTTGAAAGTGTAAATACACTTAATACAAAATCAAAGAGAAAAAGAGTTGGCAAATATGCCGGAAGAACTAAGACTTATAAAAAAGCTATTGTTACTTTGAAAAATGGTTCTTCTATAGAAATTTAGGTTAGGAGGTAAGAATTATGGCTATTAAACATTATAAACCTACGACTAATGGACGTCGGGGAATGAGTACACTTAAAAATGAAGAATTAACTGGTTCTGCTCCTACTAAGTCATTATTAGTTAAGAAAAGTAAAACTGGTGGTAGAAATAATCAAGGTAGAATGACAGTTCGCCATATTGGTGGAGGAGCTAAACAAAAATACCGTATTATTGATTTTAAAAGAAATAAAACAGAAGTTACTGGTAGAGTTGCTAGTATTGAATATGACCCAAATAGAACAGCTAATATAGCATTAATTAATTACCGTGATGGAGAAAAGAGATATATTATTGCTCCTAATGGTTTAAAAGTTGGGGCTATTATTGAAAATGGGGAATCAGCTGATATTAAAGTTGGTAATGCGTTACCACTTAAAAATATTCCAGTTGGTACAATAGTTCATTGTATTGAATTAAAACCTGGAAAAGGTGCTGAATTATGTAGAAGTGCTGGAGCTGGGGCTCAAGTTCTTGGTAGAGAAGGTAAATATGTAATGCTTCGTTTACAATCAGGAGAAACAAGATTAGTTTTAGGAACTTGTATGGCAACAATTGGTGTTGTTGGTAATGAAGATGTAAAATTAGTAAATCTTGGTAAAGCTGGTAGAAAGCGTCATATGGGAGTAAGACCTACAAACCGTGGTTCTGTAATGAACCCAAATGATCACCCTCATGGTGGTGGAGAAGGTCGTTCACCAATCGGACGTAAGAATCCAATGACTCCTTGGGGTAAACCTGCACTTGGAGTTAAGACTCGTAAAAATAAGAAGAAAAGTGATAAACTTATTATAAGTAGAAAGAACAAATAGGAGGAAAAATGGCAAGAAGTTTAAAGAAAGGACCTTTTGTTGAAGAATCATTAATGAAAAAGGTTCAAGAAATGAATAAAGGTAATAAAAAAACAGTTATTAAAACATGGTCAAGAAAATCTACTATTTTTCCTGATTTCGTTGGACATACAATAGCTGTTCATAACGGTAAAGATTTTATACCGGTATATATAACAGAAGATATGGTTGGTCATAAGTTGGGAGAATTTTCACAAACTCGTAAATTTGGTGGCCATGCAGGGAACAAATAGGAGGTACAATGGAAGCTTACGCAATTCATAAAAATGCTTTAATTAAACCTAGACTTGCAAGAATGACTATGGATTTAATTAGAGGTAAAGATGTAGAAACTGCTAGAGGTATTTTGGAAAATACAAATACTAAAGCAAGTAGATTAATATTAAAGGTTTTAAATTCTGCTGTAGCTAATGCTGTTAATAATAATGGTGCTAATGAAGCAGATTTAAGAATTAGTGAATGTTTTATAAATCCAGGACCTGTATACAAAAGAATTAAGTTTGCAAGTCGTGGAAATGTAGATCGTCACGATAAGAGAAGTAGTCACATTACTGTTAAAGTAACTGATGATGCGAAGGGAGTTAAGTAAGATGGGACAAAAAGTTAATCCTATAGGGTACAGACTTGGTGTTAATAAAGATTGGCAAGGAACTTGGTATTCTAAAGAAAACTATGCTAAATATTTAATGAACGATATTAAAATTCGTGAATATTTAGAAAAGAACCTTAAAGATGCTGCAATTGCTAGTGTTGTTGTAGGTCGTAGAAAAGGTAAATGTGAAGTTGCCATCTATACTGCTAAACCAGGAGTAATCATTGGTCGCGGTGGTGAAGACATTGAAAAGTTAAGAAAGAAACTAGCTAAATTAGTTGATGAAGAAATATTTGTTAATATTATTGAAGTAAAAAATCCTGATTTAAATGCTAAATTAGTTGCTCAAAATATAGCTAATCAAATATCTCAAAGAGCGCCATTTAGATCTGCCCAAAAAAGAGCTATTAGAAACGTTATGAAAGCTGGTGCTAAAGGATGTAAAACTGCTGTATCAGGAAGACTTGGTGGAGCAGAAATGGCTAGAACTGAAGGGTATACTGAGGGAACTGTGCCACTACATACTATTAGAGCTGATGTAGATTATGCTATAGCTGAGGCTGATACTACATATGGTAAGATTGGCGTTAAAGTTTGGATTTATAAAAACGAAGTTCTTCCAGCTAAGAAAACTGTGAAGGGAGCTGATAAAAATGTTGATGCCAAAAAGAACTAAATATCGTAAAAGTCATAGAGTAAGTTATGATGGAAAAGCTAAAGGTAATTTAGAACTTCATTTTGGTGAATTTGGTCTTAAAGCCTTAGAGGGTGGATGGATTTCAGCTCGTCAAATAGAAGCTGCTCGTATTGCAATGACTCGTTATATGAAACGTGGTGGTAAAGTATTTATTAACATATTCCCACATATGCCAAGAACTAAAAAACCTCTTGAAACTCGTCAAGGTAAAGGTAAAGGTAACGTTGATGAATGGGTAGCAGTAGTTAAAACTGGTAAGATTATGTTTGAAGTTTCTGGTGTTTCTGAAGAAATAGCTCGTGAAGCATTAAGACTTGCTTCTCATAAGTTATCTGTTAAAACAAAATTTGTTAAAAAAGAAGAAGTAAAGGATGGTGATTCTCTTGGAAATTAAAGAATTAAGAAAATTATCAGATGTTGAATTAAAAGAAAAAATTAGAACTACAAAAGAGGAATTGTTCACAAAAAGAATGCAACACGCAAGTGGAACACTAGAAAAACCTGTAGAACTTAAAGTTTTAAGAAGGGATGTTGCAAGGATGAAAACTATTCTTAAAGAAAGAGAATTAGATGGAGGTAATAAATAATGACAGAAAAGAAACAAGAATTAATTGGTAAAGTTGTTAGTGCATCTAATAATAAAACTATAACTGTTAACATTGAAACATCTAAGAAACATCCTTTATACAAGAAACAAGTTAAATATTCAAAGAAATATGCCGTACATGATGAGGCAAATAAAGCTAAAGTAGGAGATACAGTAAAGATTAGAATGACTAGACCATTATCTAAGACTAAGAGATATGAACTTGTTGAGGTTTTAATTGAAGCTGTTATCCTTTAGGAGGTATTGTTATGGTAATGCAAGAAAGTAGACTTAAAGTTGCTGATAACAGTGGAGCTAGGGAACTTTTAGTAATAAGAGTTCTAGGTGGTTCTAAAGTTAAATACGGTAATATTGGGGACGTAGTAGTAGGAACAGTTAAAAAAGCTATTCCTAATAGTCCTGTTAAAAAAGGTAAAGTTGTAAAAGCTGTTATCGTTAGAAGCGTTGAAGGCGTTAGAAGAAGTGACGGATCTTATATTAAGTTTGATGATAATGCTTGTGTTTTAATTAAAGATGATAAATCACCAATTGGAACACGTGTTTTAGGACCTGTTGCTAGAGAGTTAAGAGAAAAAGATTATATGAAGATTGTATCTCTTGCTCCAGAAGTATTATAGGAGGCAATATGAAAGTAAAAGTTGGAGATAATGTTTTAGTTATTGCTGGTGCTGATAAAGGTAAAACTGGTAAAGTATTAAAGACATTAAAGAAAGAATCTAGAGTAGTTGTTGAGGGTGTACATATTGTTAAAAAGCATAGTAAACCAACAAGTATGAATGATAAAGGTGGAATATTTGAAATTGAAGCCCCTATACATGTTTCTAATGTAAAAGTAATAGATGAAAAAGTAGAAGCAAAAAAGGAAAAGAAAGCTTCTAAGAAAGCGAGTAAGTAATTATGAGTAATTTTAGAAAATTATATGATGAAAAAATTGTTCCAGAACTTATGAAAGAACATAATTATACTACTGTTATGGAAGTTCCAAAATTAGAAAAGATTGTTATTAACATGGGTGTTGGTGAGGGTAGTAAAGATGAAAAGTTTATTACTGCAGCACTTAAAGATTTGGAAGTAATAAGTGGTCAAAAAAGCGTTGTTACTAAGGCTCGTAAGTCTATAGCTGGATTTAAATTAAGAGAAGGTCAACCTGTTGGAGTAAAAGTTACTTTAAGAGGAGAAAATATGTATAACTTCTTTGAAAAGTTAGTTCGTGTTGGACTACCTCGAGTTAGAGATTTTCGTGGTGTTTCTCCCCATGCTTTTGACGGAAAAGGAAACTATACAATTGGTATTAAAGAACAACTTATATTTCCTGAAATAGAATATGATGAAGTTTTAAAAGTACGTGGTATGGATATTATATTTGTTACGACTGCTAAAAGTAATGAAGAAGCTAAGACTTTGTTAAAAGGCTTTGGAATGCCTTTTAAGAATTAAGGAGGACACTATGGCAAAGAAAAGTATGATTGTTAAAAACAAAAGAACTCCAAAGTTTTCTACAAGAGCTTATACAAGATGTAATCGTTGTGGAAGACCTCATGGTGTTTTAAGAAAATATGGAATTTGCAGAATTTGTTTTAGAGAACTTGCAAATGAAGGTAAATTACCTGGTGTTAAGAAATCTAGTTGGTAGAAGGAGGAAAAAATGTTTGTACAAGATAAAATAGCAGATATGTTAACTCGTATTCGTAATGCAAATCAAATGAAATATAGTACAGTAGAAGTTATTGGTACTAAAATGACATTGGGCATTGCTGAAATACTAAAGCGTGAGGGTTATATTACTGATTATGTGTATGAAAAATATAATAATGGTGATAAATTAACTTTAACATTAAAGTATGGAGATAAGAAAGAAAGAGTTATTACAGGACTTAAAAGAATTAGTAAATCTGGTTTAAGAGTTTATGCTAAAGTGGATGAAATTCCTCATGTTCTAAACGGACTAGGTATTGCTATTATCTCTACTTCTGAGGGTTTGATGACTGATAAAGAAGCTAGAGCTAAAAAGTTAGGAGGCGAAGTTCTTGCCTATATATGGTAAGGTATTATGAGTAGAATAGGTGATAGAAGACTTAGTTTACCTGACGGTGTAACTGTAAGTGTAGATAAAAATGTAGTTAGTGTAAAGGGACCTAAAGGGGAACTTACATATAATTTTAGTGATTTAATTAGTGTAGAAGTTGTTGATAATACAGTTTTAACTAAACAAGTTAAAGAAAGTAAGAAAGCTAATATGCTTCAAGGGACAACTAATTCATTAATTAATAATATGATTATTGGTGTTTCAAAAGGTTATGATAAAGGCCTTGAAGCTGTTGGGGTTGGATATCGTTTTAATGTTAGTGGTAATAAGATTACTATTAATGCAGGATATTCACATCCAGTAGTAATGGAAGCACCTGAGGGGTTATCTGTTACTAGTGAAAGTAATACAGAAATTACTATTCATGGTATTGATAAACAAAAAGTATCTGAATTTGCGGCAAATGTTCGAAAAGTAAGAGAACCAGAACCTTATAAAGGTAAAGGTATTCGTTACAAAGGTGAAAAGATTCGTCGTAAAGAAGGAAAGAAAGCTGCATAGGGAGGAGTTAAAGTATGATTAAAAAAGAAGCTAATAATAAGGCACGTTTAAGACGTCATGAAAGAGTTCGTAAGAACATTAGTGGAACTAAAGAAGTGCCAAGATTAAATGTTTTTAGATCAAATAAAGGTATTTATGCTCAAATTATTGTTGATGAAACTGGAACAACCCTTGCTAGTTCTTCTAACTTAGAACTTAAGATTCAAAATGGTGGTAATATTGAGGGTGCTAAAGCAGTTGGTGCTGATATTGCTAAAAAAGCTCTTAAGTTAAATGTTAAAAAAGTTGTGTTTGACCGTGGTGGATATCAATATCATGGTAGAGTAAAAGCTTTAGCAGAAGCTGCTAGAGAAGCAGGATTAGAGTTTTAGGAGGTAGCATGAGAAAAGATTTTAAAAGACAAGAAAAAAAGAATTTATTAGAAGAAAAAGTTATTGCTATAACTAGGGTAACAAAAGTTACTCAAGGTGGTAGACATTTTCGTTTCTCTGCTACAGTTGCTGTTGGAAACCGTAAAGGTTTAGTTGGTATTGGTAGTGGAAAAGCTAATGAAGTACCAGAAGCAATTAAGAAAGCTTTACAAGCTGCAAATAAAAATGTTTGTAAAGTAGCTTTACAAGATGGAAGAACTATTCCTCATGAAGCACAAGCAAAAGTTGGTAGAGCTGTAGTTTTAGTTAAGCCTGCTAAAGAAGGTCGTGGTATCATCGCTGGTGGTGCTGCTCGGGCTGTATTAGAACTTGCTGGTGTTAAGGATATTGTTGCTAAGTCACTTGGGGCTAATACACAAGTAAATGTAGCTAAGGCAACTTTAGAAGCATTAAAGAGCCAAAGAACTCCAGAACATATTGCAAAACTTCGTGGCAAGAAAGTTGAGGAATTATAAGATGAGATTAGAAAATTTACCGAAAACTAAAGAAATGAAAAGTATTAAAAGCGTAGGTAGAGGACCTGGGTCTGGAATGGGTAAGACATCTACTCGTGGAGAAAAAGGACAAAAGTCTAGAAGTGGTGTATCAATTCCTGCTTGGTTCCAAGGGGGACAAACTCCACTTCATAGAAGAATTCCTATCAGAGGATTTAATAATAAACAATTTGAAACTAAATATGCTGTTATTAATCTATCTGATTTAGAAAAATTCTTTAATGATGGAGATGTTGTTACTCCAGAAGTATTAAAAGAAAGAAGAATTATTAAAAAACAATTAAGTGGAGTTAAAGTTTTAGGTAATGGTGAGTTAACTAAAAACTTAACTGTTAAAGCTCATAGATTTTCTACTAAAGCTGTTACAAAAATAGAAAAAAATGGCGGCAAAGCTGAGGTGATTTAGATGTTCCGAGGCTTTTCCCAACTTTTTAATAAGAATAATAAAGATTTAAGGAAAAGAATATATATTACCTTATTTTGTCTAAGTATATTTTGTTTGGGAACGTCTGTTACTATTCCTTGGGCTTCAGTTGTCTATGATGAATTAGGTTTTTTAGAAATATTTAATATTATGAGTGGTGGTGGACTTCGTAGTTTTTCCATTTTTGGACTAGGGGTTTCTCCTTATATTACGGCTTCGATTATTACTCAGTTATTGCAAATGGATATTATACCTTATTTTAAGGATTTAAAAGAACAAGGATATGTGGGAAGACAAAAGATTAATAAAATAAATAGATATTTAGGTATTATTATTGGTTTTTTCCAAGCGTATGTTTTATGTATATTTTATATGAATGGGGCAGATATTTTTGTTCAACTTAAAACAGCATTAGTTATGACTGCTGGTACAGCTTTTTGTTTATGGATGGGAGATCAAATTACTAATAAAGGTATTGGTAATGGTCAATCAATGTTAATAATGGCTGGGATAATCCTTAGTATGCCAAGCATATTTGCTGGGGCATATGATGGTTTTGTTGGATCAGGGACTTATGGAAGTGCTTTGGGAGTTTTCTTCTTTAGTTTGTTTATTCTTTTATATTTATTAATTGTAGTAGGTATTATTTGGATACAACTTGCTGAGAGAAGAATACCAATTCAATATGCTAATAAGTCAACTACGGCATATGGAGCACAAAATAGCTTTTTGCCAATTAAGATTAATTCTGCTGGGGTTATACCAGTGATATTTGCTTCAATATTGACAACTATACCAGCAACAATTGTTACTTTAATTGGTAATGAAAGTGCTATAGATTTTGTTAATAAGTATATTGTGTTTACGACACCTACAGGGTTTGTATTATATATTATCTTTATTATATTCTTTGCTTATTTTTATACATTCATGGTAATGAATCCAGAAGAAATGAGTAAGAACTTAAATAGTAGAGGTGGTTATATACTTGGAATTAGACCAGGAGAAGATACTAGTAATTATATCGGAGATTCTATGGGAAAACTTACAATTGTGGGAAGTATTTTCCTTGTAATATTGGCTGGTATACCTGTTATATTCTCACAAATATTTGACTTGTCAAGTTCAGTTACTATTGGGGGAACAGGAATGCTTATTGTTGTTGGTGTTGCTATTGAAACATATAAACAAATGGAAAGTAGCTTAGTAAGTAGAAGTTATCAACAAAAAAGGAAGCGATTAAGATAAATGAAAAATATAATATTTATAGCTCCACCGGCTGCTGGTAAGGGTACACAAAGTACCAAGTTAAAAGAAGATTATCAGTATAATCATTTATCAACTGGAGATATGCTTAGAGAAGCAGTAAAATCTAATTCTTCGGTTGGGGTGTTAGTTAAAGATATTATTGATAGTGGAAAGTTAGTTAGTGATGAGGTAATGCTTAAGCTTATTAAAGAACAACTAAATAATTCTAAAGGGAAACCATTTATATTAGATGGTTTTCCTAGAACTCTTAATCAAGCATTAGAGTTAGATAATATAATTGATGATGATTATGAAGTTATTTATTTGGATTTAGCTCGAGAAGAAGCTATAAATAGAATTTTGGGTCGTGTTGTATGTTCTTGTGGAAAGTCTTATAATTTACATAATCCCTTGTTAATGCCTAAAGAGGAGGGAATTTGTGATAGTTGTAAGAAAAGTTTGAAGCGTCGGAGTGATGATACGGAAGATAGCTTTAAAGTAAGATTTGATTCTTTTTTAGAAAATACTAAACCGGTACTAGAATACTATAAAAATAAGAATAAACTTCATAAAATAGATGTTAATAGAGATGTATCTGATATTTATACAGATATTTTGAGGGTAGTTAATGATAAGTATTAAAAGTGATAGAGAAATAGATTTAATGAGACAAGCTGGAAAGTATTTACAAGATACTTTTAAGTATATAGAACCTTTTGTTGTAGCTGGGGTTACTACTAAAAAAATAGATACTTTGATACATGATTATGTGTTAAGTATTGGTTGTGTACCTAGTTGCTTGGGTTATGAGGGTTTTCCTGCTACTGCTTGTATATCTATAAATGATGAAGTTGTACATGGAATACCAGGATCTAGAAAGATAAAAAATGGTGATATTGTTTCAATTGATTTAGTTATTGCTTATAAAGGTTATTGTGCTGATGCTACTAGAACTTATATAATTGGTGAAGTATCAGAAAGTGTTAAAAACTTAGTTTTTGATACTAAAGAAGCTTTTTATGTAGGAGTTAGTGTAGTAAAAGAGGGTGCTCGCATACGAGATATTGGTGCTGCAATTGAAGATTTTGCAACAAAACATAATTTAAGTGTTGTTGAAGAACTATGTGGACACGGAATAGGTACCGAAATGCACGAAGAACCTAATGTGCCAAATTATGATGACAATAATATGACAAGATTAAAAGCTGGTATGGTAATTGCTATTGAACCTATGTTAAACTTAGGTAGTAGATATGTTTATTTAGATAATAATGATTGGACAATTAGAACTTGTGATGGTAAGCCATCATGTCATTATGAAAATACTGTCTTAGTTACTAAAGATGGATATGAAATATTAACAGGAGATTAATTTATGGGAAAAAAAGAAAAAATTGAAGTTGAAGGAAAAGTTACTGAAGTTTTAAAAGGTAGTGATTATCTAGTAGAACTTAGTAATGGGCACACTGTAAAGGCCTACGTTTCTGGTAAAATGCGTATGCACATGATTCGTATTTTACCAGGTGATAAAGTTACAGTGGAACTTTCACCATATGATTTAACACGTGGGATTATAAAATGGAATAATAGATAAGGAGTGAAATTATGAAAGTTAGACCATCAGTAAAGAAAATTTGTAGAAAATGTAAAATCGTAAGAAGAAAAGGAAAAGTTAGGGTTATTTGTGAAAATCCTAAACATAAACAAGTTCAAGGTTAAGGAGGAAAAATGGCAAGAATTAAGAATATTGAATTACCAGGAGAAAAACATACTTGTATAGGTCTTACTGCTATTTATGGTATTGGAAGAAGTTTAGCGTTAACTATTTGTGAAAACGCAGGTGTAGAACCTACTAAAAAAATTAAAGATTTAACTGATGAAGAAGTTAATAAATTGCGTAAAGAAATAGATAATTATTCTGTTGAGGGTGATTTAAGACGTGATGTTCAAATGAGCATTAAAAATAAAATGGAAATAAATTGCTATGAAGGCATAAGACATAAAAAAGGTCTACCTGTAAGAGGACAAAGAACTAGTAGAAATGCTAAGACTCGTAAAGGTAGAGGAAAAGTAGTAGCTAATAAGAAGAAGTAGGAGGATAAATTATGGCATATAATAGAAGAAAAAGAAAAGTAAAGAAGAATATTCCTGAAGCAACAGCTCATATTCATTCAACATATAATAATACTATTGTTACAATAAGTGATAAGGATGGTAATGCTATAAGCTGGTCATCTGCAGGAAGAATTGGTTATAAAGGAAGTAAGAAAAAGACTCCATTTGCTGCTGGATTAACAAGTGAAGCTGCTGCTAATGCTGCAATTGAAGCTGGAGTTAAAAAAGTTGATGTATTTGTTAAAGGTCTTGGGCCAGGAAGAGAAAATGCTATTCGTTCCCTTCAAACTGCAGGATTAGAAATCACAAGTATTACAGATGAAACACCTATTCCTCATAATGGTTGTCGTCCACCAAAAAGACCAAGAAATTAATTTAGGGAAAGGAATGTAATCATGATTAAATTTGAAAAGCCAGATTATAAAATTGCTGAATATCAAGAATGTAATAGTTATGCAAGATTTGAATTAGATCCATTAGAAAGAGGTTTTGGTACTACTATTGGTAATGCACTACGACGTGTTTTACTATCAAGTTTACCAGGTAGTGCTGTAACTTCTATTAAAATAGATGGAGTACTTCATGAATTCCAAAAAATTGAGGGTGTTGTAGAAGATGTTACGACTATTGTTTTAAATATTAAGAACTTAGTTGTTAAGAATTATACAAATGAAGAAAAAGTTATAAGACTTACTAAATCTTGTGAGGGACCAGTTTTAGCTGGAGATATTGAAAAAGATCCAGATATTGAAATTATTAATAAAGATTTAGTTATTTGTAACTTAGTTAGTGGTGGAAAAATTAATATTGAAATGACTGTAAAAAATGGTCGTGGATATGTACCTAGTGCAGTTAATAAAGCTAATTTAACAGATAATATTGCTGGTGTTATTGCTATTGATTCAAATTATTCACCTATAGAAGTTGTTAAATATGAAGTATTTGACACTCGGGTTGGGCAAGATGAATCTTATGATAAGTTAGTAATGGATATTACTACAAATGGTAGTGTTACACCTGAAGAAGCTATGGCTTTAGGTGCTAAAATATTAATTGAACATTTTAGTATTATTGCTGATTTAAATTCTATTAGTAATATTAATGGAATTATGCAAGAAAAAAAGGTTGATACAATTACTAAAACTTTAGAAACGCCAATTGAAGAAGTTGAATTCTCAGTAAGAGCTTTTAATTGCTTGAAAAGAGCTGGTATTCATACTGTTCAAGATTTAGTAAATAAGAAAGAAATAGAAGTTACTAAGATTAGAAACTTAGGAAAGAAATCATTAAAAGAAGTTCTTGATAAAGTTGATGAATTAGGACTTACATTTAAGGAGTAAGATTATGAAATATAGAAAATTAGGTAGAGAAACTAGAATTAGGAGAAGTATTTTAGCTGGACTTACTAAAGATGTAATTAATTATGGTTTTGTGGTAACTACAGAAGCCAGAGCTAAGGAAGTAAGAAAATTTGTTGAAAAAATGATTACTTACGGTAAGGATGGTTCACTTGTAGCTCGTCGTAAAGCTTTAGCTTTCTTACATAATGATAAAGAAGTTGTAGCTAAAGTATTTAATGAACTAGCTAAAAAGTATGAAACTAGAAATGGTGGATATACAAGAATTATTAAATTAAAAGAAAGACGTGGAGACGATGCTTTAGAAGTTAGACTTGAATTAGTTTAATTTGTTGCTAACCTTAGGGTTAGTTTTTTTTGACATTTTTTTTGTTAAATATTTGGTTATTATTGGGGATTCGTTTATTAATTTTGTTATCTATGTTACTATATATGTGGTGATAATATGGATTTTGCAAAAAACTTTGTAGGTTTCATAGCGGCGATTTGTTTTATAGTTATTGTCGGAGGGGCCGGATATTACTTTGGTTTTAAAAGTAATAATGTTGATAATAAAGATAATGATGATTTGACTTATAGTTTGAAGTTTACTGATGAAGATGTTGAAAAGTTGGGGAAAAATCTTTATGACCAAACTTTAGTAGGATATGGTTATGATTACTATTTTTATGGTAATGGTAAGGTAACAGTTGATACCATTGAAGTTAGTGAGCAATTATATGCTACACTTGATAATATTTCTTTTAGTTCTATTGAGTATGCTAATTCTGTTCAGTTAAATGAATTATATTCTGATAGTTGTATTAGCAATAATGTAGAGGGTAAATATACTTGTTATATTTATCGGGTAAAAAAAGATGATTTTGCTCAAAAATATTTAGAATTATTTAATAAAAGTATGCCAAATTTTACTGATTTTATTTATTTCGATGATACTGATTTTAGAGAGTGTAGATTAGAAAATGATTATATTAATTGTTATCCTATGGAGGGTGGAGATCGTCTTGGGCCACTTCGCAGATTTTTAAATTATAATAGAACAGAATTTAAAAATAATAGTATTATTGTTTACGCGGATTTTATAGGATTTAATATCGTTGGTAACGCTAGTTATTATTATGCTTATAGTGATTATGAATTAACAAGTAAAATAGATAATACAAATTATAGTAGTGAATTGAATAACTATATGGATAACAAAGATTCAATGTTTACAGATAAAGATAAATTATTTGAAAGATTTAAAGGTAAGACTGGTCAATTTAAGTTAACTTTTAAACAAAACGAGCTTGATAATTGGTATTGGGTATCAACTGAAATTGTTAAATAATTAGTCAAAGGGGTATATTTTAAAAATAGTAGGGTGATAATGTTTTTGAAGCTATTGAACATGGTATGGCATATATGTGAAAATGGAAAAGTTGTTTTAGATGATAGTTCGCGGTATTATGATAATGAATCCAAAAAAGTATATATGACAATTAATATTTAAAATTTTAATAGTAGAAATAAATGAAAGTAATAGATATATAGATAGTGGAATTACAAGATATGGAGAGAATATGAAAATAGTAGGTAAGTTTAAGGTAAATGATGTTTTATATGGTATTGGTATTAAAGATAATAAGTATTATGTGGGAAGAATTAAAGATAATAAGCTATATACATATTTGAGTGAAGATGAAAAAAGGTTAGTTGATTATATACTTGGTGCTATTACTCCGAGTGATAATATGATAAAAGTTGCACCTGTGGTTGTTAATGATAATAAATATGATGTGTTTTATAGTTTGGTAAAGAATTTATTTATGTTTAGTCCGCTTCCGATAGTAAATGATTTAAGATATTTAAATAGTATTTTTAATAATCAAGAGGGAAGTGTTTATAATAAAGAGATTGGTAGCAGTATAAAAAATTATTTTAAAAGATTAATTAAGGTTGGAAAGAAAACTGTAGTTCTTTTACTTAGTTCAGCATTTATGTTAAGTAGTGCTCAAGTGGTAAAAGCTGATGTTGATTTAAATGATGTAGATGATAGTAAATTAATTAATATTGTTGATACAAATAGGGCTTTTGATATTAGTAGTGATTTACTTGATAATGATGCTGTTTATAGTGTTGATAGTGATTATCAACATATTGAAATACAATCATTAGAAAAAGCTATTAATGATGCTTTAGCAAAAAATAC
This sequence comes from uncultured Bacilli bacterium, assembly GCA_934096025.1. Taxonomy (GTDB): domain Bacteria; phylum Bacillota_I; class Bacilli_A; order RF39; family UBA660; genus Onthocola_B. The sequence continues at coordinate 314 of CAKOLP010000002.1, read as the reverse complement.
TTCTTTAAGTGAAGAAGAAAAAGATTTTATACGTCAAAACACTGATATTTTATTAGATAATCAGAATTTTGTTGACTTAGATTTAGTTTTGGAAAGATTAAGTTCAATGCAAATCGTTTATATTCCTGAATCTAAAATTAGTGATGTTCGAAAGTTGGAAGTGGCTGGTGAATATAATTATATAGATAATCAAATTTATATATATAAATGTAGTAGTTTTGTGGATACTGATATAAATGTTATAGGTCATGAGTTATTTCACTCGTTTCAATACTTAGATAATTATAATCCTTTTTTTATCGAGGGGTTAAATT
>CAKOLP010000001.1 GCA_934096025.1 uncultured Bacilli bacterium | reverse complement strand
GAAGAAAATGAATAAAAAAAGTATTATAGTATCTTCGATTCTTACTCTTTTAATAGTAGTTTTATATTTTATAAATGAAAAATATGAAATTAATAAGATAGAGGCAACTGATGTTTATGAAGTCTATTTAGATGGTGAAGAAATTGGAAAAATATCTAGTAAAGATGATTTGTATGACTTAATAAATAATGAACAAAAAACAATCAAGGATACATACAATGTTAGTTATGTATATCCCCCATCAGGTTTAAAGATAATTAAGACCAAAAGTTATGACAACAACTATACTGATGTCAAAAATATCTATAAAAAAATAGAAGATCTAAACAATTTTACTGTTAAAGGCTATATTATAACTATTAAAGACGCTGATAAAAAAGAAATAAATATAAAAGTACTAGATCAAGAAATATTTAATACAGCAATAAAAAACTTTGTTTTATCTTTTATCAACAATGACCAATTAACAAAATATAATGCGGGTAATAGGTCTATCAATGAAATAGGTTCTATAATAAGTAGCATGGAATTTTTAGAATCCATTACAGTAAAAGAGGGCTATATTAGTGTAGATGAAAATATATTTACAGATTCTGATACACTAAGTCAATATTTATTATTTGGCCCAGATGCAAAAATGGATTCTTATGTAGTAAAAACTGGGGATAGTATCGCAAGTATTAGTGAAGAAAACCAAATAAGTACTCAAGAATTTTTAGTGGCTAATCCTAAGTATTCATCAGAAACGGCCCTTTTAACAGTGGGGAGTACCGTAAATGTTACATTGATTAATCCTTTATTAAATTTAAGTTATAATGTTTATGAAATAAATGAAATAGAAACACCATTTAGTAGTGAAACAATCGTAGATAATACTAAGCCGTCGGATTATTCTGAAATTACTAAAAGTGGGGTAAACGGTTTAACTTTAGTCCATGCTACATATAATGTTGTAAATGGTGTAGCTTCTAATGAAGCAACAATAAAAAATCAAGAAGTAATCAGAGAAATGGTTAAACAAGAAGTAACTGTGGGTAGAAAAACTAGACCAAGTTACATATCTGGAAACTATGTAAATGTTAGTGGCTGGGGCTACCCAACAAATTATCCATTCATGCTTACAAGTCCGTTTGGTTGGCGTGGTAAAAAACTCCATTCTGGTGTCGATATATCTGGTACAGGCTTTAGATCGCCGATATATTCAGTAGCTGACGGTACAGTAGTGGAAGTAAGTTACCGAAATACCGATGGAAACTTTGTAATTATCCAACATGAAAATAACATTTATACTCAATATGCCCACTTAAACCGAGCAACTGTAAAAGAGGGAGACCAAGTAACTAAAGGTGCTCAAATCGGAGAAATGGGTGAATCAGGTCTAGCATTCGGAGTTCACTTACACTTCGGAGTATCAATAGGTTGGCCATTCCATGGAAGTTATTCATTCCAAAACCCACTTAATTATATAAGGTTGCGCTAATGAAAGCAGTAGTATTATCAAGTGGTTCTAAAGGTAATTCCACTTACTTAGAAATAAATAACAAAAGATTTTTAATTGATGTTGGAAGAAACTATAAATACATTAGTGAAAGTCTAAAAGATATCGGTGTTGATATTAAAACTATTGACTACTGTTTAATTAGTCATAATCATAGTGACCATATCGCGGGTTTAAAAACATTTTTGAATAAAACAAACGCCGCTTTAATAGTAAGTGAAAAGTTATTTGCTTCCTTAGAAAATATAAATGATTATAAACATATCTATGTTTTAGAAGATGAAATAGAGTTAAATGACATAAAAATCAGATCCTTTAAATCCAGCCATGATGCTCCGGATTCAAGGAATTTTGTTATAAGTTATGCTGGAAAAAGTCTAGCCTATGTAACAGACACGGGCTATATAAATCAAAAGAATTTTAAATATTTAAAAAACCTAGACTTATATTTATTTGAAAGTAATCATGATATTGAAATGCTTATGCACGGCCCATATCCAGCTTGGCTAAAAAAAAGAGTTCTATCTGATGAGGGTCACTTATCTAATAAATCGGCTTCATTTTATCTTACTAAGTTAATCGGAGCAAATACAAAAAAGATTGTTTTAATTCATTTAAGTGAAACAAATAACAAGGAAGAATTAGCATTATCAACAATTAACAACACTTTTAAAGAATATGCTATTTCTTTTGATAATATAATTTGTGCTAGACAAGATGAGAAAACGGAAGTAATTGAAATATGATAAAAATATTATGTGTAGGAAAGATAAAAGAACCTTATTTAACTGAGCTAATTAATGATTATCAAAAAAGGATTAATAAATATCACAAAATAGAAATAATAGAATTAAAAGATAATGTTAACTATCAAAAAGAAATAGAAACCTTAATCAAAAATATCAATACAAAAGACTATAACATAGGTTTAGATTTAAACAAAAAAAGTTTTACAAGTACGGAATTTGCCCAAAAAATAGATAATTATCTAATGAAATATGGAAATATTACTTTTATAATCGGTGGGTCAAATGGGCTAAATGACGAAATAAGAAATACTTGTCAAGAATTAATTAGCTTTTCAAAGATGACTTTTCCACATGGATTATTTAGAGGAATTTTGTTAGAACAAATATATCGTAGTTTTAAAATTATTAATAATGAAACATATCATAAGTGAGGTAGTAATGAAAATTGATGAAGTAAAAACCTGTAAAAAAGCTTTAACACACGGCAGTAAATTTCATTCCGATGATGTTTTTTCTGCAGCATTTTTACAACTAATAAATCCTGAAATGGAAATAATAAGGAGCAATGTTGTCCCTGATGATTTTAGTGGCATAGTTTTTGATATTGGCATGGGAAGATTTGACCACCATATGAAAGACAATGAAAAAAGACCGAATGGAATCCCTTATGCTTCCTTTGGTAAGTTATGGAAATATTATGCACCCGAGTTATATGATGAACAAATTGTTACAAATGTTGAAAAAAAGCTAATCGAAGATTTAGACTTATCTGATAATACTGGTTCTTATAATGCTTTAGCTTTTGCCATTAGCCTATTTAATCCTTTAAAAGATGAGAGTAGTGCTGATCAAGAGTTCAAGGAGGCAGTAAAATTTGCTAAGATAATTTTAAAAAACATTATATCCAGAGAAGAACAACATTTAAAAGATACGGAATTAGTAAAAAAATACTATAGTGAAGCTCCGGATAAAAGGATAATAATATTAGATGAGTATCTTTATACTGAAGACTTTCTTCCAGCAACTGAAGCAATATACGTTATTTATCCCTCAAATCGGGGCGGATACGCTGCAAAAGGTGTACCTATTAGTGCTGGAACTGTGAAATTAAAGAAACCTTTTCCTATTAGTTGGGTAGAAAAACTTCCTCCATACTTAAGTTTTTGCCATACAAGTAGATTCTTAATCAAGGCAAATACCTTAAACGAAGCAATTCATGCTTGCAAAGAGGCCTTAAATGATTAATAATGACTGGGATAATCATTTAAGCAATGTATGGAGCGATATAAAGTTTCAAAAGTTTTATTCTCATATTTTACAAGAATATGAGAATAAGACTATATATCCAAGTAAAGAAAACATATTTAATGCTTTAAAGCTTACTTCTTATGCAAACACTAAAGTAGTAATTGTTGGCCAAGACCCATATCACGGAGAAAATCAAGCCAATGGTTTATCATTCTCTGTACCTCAGAAAGAAAAATTACCTCCCTCTTTAAAAAACATTTTTAAAGAATTAACGACAGATTTACATATAGCTACCTGTAATAATGGTGATTTAACTTGCTGGGCTAAAGAGGGTGTACTTCTTTTAAATACAGTATTAACAGTTGAAAAAGATAGACCAGCAAGTCATAAAGATTTAGGTTGGGAAATACTAACTGATAATATAATAAAAGAATTAAACAAAAAAGATACCCCAGTAGTTTTTATTTTATGGGGCAACTTTGCTAAAGAAAAAAGTAAACTAATTACGAGTCCTAAACACTTGATTATAACAAGTGCACACCCATCACCTTTATCAGCAAGCCGAGGCTTTTTTGGTAGTAAACCGTTTTCACAGTGTAATGAATTTTTAATTAATAGTGGGCAGACACCAATAAATTGGGAAATTAAATAGCTAAGGTTATTCTTTAGCTTTTTTAAATGAATTGAAGAAAACAATTTTTTTAAGAATCATTTTCTTCATAAAAGTTTAGAAAGAAAGCTTTTGTAAAATTACAAGTAAGGAAATGTTAGATTATAAAATTTATCAATGTTTAAAGTAAGTAAAAATTAAAGTTATCCAATTCTTAGTAAAACCATATAGGCATTTGTATCATCGCCAGGTGTTACCGTAGCATTAGTAGTGGAAGATATAGCCAAATCAATAGTATCATTATTTGATAAACTAGCAACTACAGAGCCATTGATACTTTCTTCAGTACTAGCCTGTACTTCTTTTTCAATCTCTGAACCCGTAATAGCAGTGTTATTTTGTCTAACTGATAAAGTTAAATTAGTTTGCACTGAGGAAGACCCTAAGAAGAAATAATCTATTTTGTAAACCCCAGGAGTAGTAATTGTAAAAGTATTAGTTCCTGCATTATTAACATTACTATTTGAACCAACTTCACTTAATAACACTTGAGTTGCTGTATTTTGTGTTAAGGTATAGTCTTCTGTTCCATTTTCATATTTATATGAATACGCTGTTATAGCTGGAGTTCCTTCTTCTCCTTGTTCCCCTTGTGCACCGGCTGGTCCTGCTGGTCCTGCTGGCCCAGTAGGGCCGGTAGGTCCCGTTGGCCCAGTAGGCCCTGCTAATCCTTGAGGCCCTTGTACCCCAGCTGTTCCTTGAGCCCCCTGAGCCCCTGTAGGACCAGTAGGTCCAGTTCCTCGATAAAATAAATCATTAATCTTCTAAATAATCAGCCAAATTAAAGCTAAATTCAATCATACCGCTATAAATATCGTCAACATCAAAACAATGATCAATATAAAATGCTACAAAAATACTAAACTTCGTTTTTAAATACCGAGTAGCTGTTGCGTCTATTTGGGGAAAATATAATTCTTCTTGAACCGTTAGCTCACTTGAAGTCATGTAATCCTTAAAATCTATCGGGGTATCCTCCGGTATTTTTAATAGTTCTTCAAGTTTACAATTTAATGTAAATTCAAAAGAATAATTATCTCCATTAACTTGAAAACTTAAAGCTTTATAATCATTAGAATATGCTTTTTTTCCATTTTCAAATTTAATTTCAGTTATTCCACAAGTATTGATATTAACTTTTTCATTATTTACATTTTGTAGTTTTGCAATCTTAAACATATTTATCCCAGCTTTCTTTTTGAAATTTAATTAAAATATTTTTTATTTTTAGAATTCTTATACATAAAAATTACTTAATATAAAGTATTTCGAATAATTACAATCAAGTATATTATTCCTAACGTCACTCGAAAGTTAACGTTTATGCATAAAAAATATAAATGTATTACTAATATATTAAATTTTATGTTATAAGTCAATTTTAAAACTAAATATAATTTTTTTAACAAAAATAAATTTTAAATAATTAGCTTTGCTAGTTCCAAACAAAATAACAATTCATAAATTAAATTAGTAAAGGTGATTATTTTGAAAAAAGAAATAAAATTTAATTACACCGAAGAATATAAAACAAATAATAACATAGATAATTTAAAACTTATATTTAATAAAAAGTATTTTAAATATATAAATAGTATTAACAATAAAACGGGGCAATCATATGACGACTAAATATAGAAATAAAACAGCTTTATATTTACGATTATCAGATGAAGACAAGAACAAATTATCTAAAGAAGAATTATCCGAAAGCATTAAAAATCAAGAAATAATGTTACGTAATTATGCTTTAGAACAAGGATTCAATGTAATAAAAGTTTATAATGATGAAGATTGGTCAGGTTCAGACATTTCAAGACCAGATTTTAACAAAATGATAAGGGAATGTCAAAACGGAAATATTGATATAGTTTTATGCAAAACACAAGCAAGGTTTGCCAGAGACATGGAACTAGTGGAAAAATATGTTCATAATTTGTTTCATGAATGGCAAGTTCGCTTTATAACAGTCGTGGATAAAATAGATAATACTAAAAAAGAAACTAAAAAAACAAGTCAAATTCTTAGTTTAACAGATGAATGGTACCTAGAAGATACATCACTAAATATTCGCGAAACACTAAAGGCTAAAAGAAAAGAGGGAAAGCTAACATCAAGTTTTGCTACTTATGGATACAAAAAAGACCCAGAAAATAAAAATCATTTAATTATTGATGTTTTTCCCTCTTTAATTATTAAAAGAATATATAATGAGTATTTATCGGGTATAGGTCTAGACCAAATAGCCCAGAATTTGAATAAAGATAATATACTAAGTCCATACGAATATAAGTTGATGCAAGGGAGTAAACTTAAGTTACCGGTTTTAAAAAATTATTTAAATTATAGTTATATTGTACAATCAGGAACTTACATAGTAGATATAAATTTTACTAATAAAGAACCAGCAATCTTAAAGGATTTAGTTAGTCTTATAGATTTATCAAGCATATTTAGTAAATGTGATATTATTTTAAGAAAAACAAATAAAACCCAAATATATTATAGTACAAAAGAAAACATAACATTGGACAACCTAAATATAAAAGATTGTGTAAGCATTAGTGAAAATGAAACATTGCCTAAACATACTAAAGCAATTATTTCTTATACTAAAAATCTTGATAGAACCCATTTTCTTAATTACCAACTAGAAATAAAATTAAAAGAAAATAAAGAACATAAAAAGCTCTTTATAAATATTGCTAATAAAGCTTATCAACAATTGACTAACTCATACTTTACATATAATATAAGAAAAAAATTTAAATGGTCTAGTTCCACTATTAGGAAAATACTTACAGATGAAGTATACACAGGCAATATGGTGCAATTTAAAACAACTACAGTGAGTTATAAAAACCATACTTTAATAAAAAATGGAGCTGAAAAAAGAATCAGAAAAGAAAATACCCATGAAAAAATTATAGACAAAAACATATGGGATAAAGTCCAGGTTAGATTATCGAATAGAACTCGAAGCTGCAACCAAGGTAAAATACACCCTTTATGTAACAAAGTATATTGTGCAAATTGTAATCAATTATTCATTAAAACTGGAAGCAACACTTCTAGTGGCCTAGGGTATTTATGTTGTAAAGATAAAAAGACAAAATGGTCTAATTGTGATAATAAAATGTCTGTTAAAGAAGAAACACTCCAAAAATTCATACTAGAAAAAATAAACAATATGCTAAGTAGATTCTATGATAAAGAAATAATAAATAAACTAAGTAAAGAACAAAATAGCCATAATTTCTCGAGTGATAGGTTGCCTTACTTAGAGCAAGAGCTAGAAAATATTAATAAACATTTGCAGTTAAAAGAGAATTATTTTCAAAATTTATACCTAGACCGTGTAAATAAAATACTTTCTTTAAAAGAATTTGAAGTGCTTTTAAAAAAATATGAAGAAGAATATGAAAAATTGGAAACTGAACAAAGAATAATTCAAAATGAAATAACATCTGTTATCACTAAACAGAAAAATGAAGTAACAAATATTTTTCAAGAACATAAAAATTTTGATAAACTAACTGTTGAATTAGTTGAAACTTTTGTAGAAAAAATTATAGTAGGAAAATATAACGAATTAACAAATACTAGAAATATAAAAATTATATGGAATTTTATAATATGATTTAATTTATCGAGCAGTTGGTCCGGTTGGTCCAGTGGCGCCCGTAGCTCCAGCTGGTATATAGAAGTCTAAAACAGCATTCGACGGAGTACCAACATTAACAACACTGGCATTAGTACCTGGATTAGTCGTAGTAGTAACACCAACACGGATACTAGCTCCAGCAGGTCCTGTAGGTCCCGTAGGTCCAAAACAAGTAAATGTAACATTGGGGTTAGCCTTATTATACGCATTAATTTTTTGTTCAGCTTTACACATGTTGTTCATTAATATTCATCCCTTTCTCTCATAAAGAGTTAATTTAAGAAGTTAATAACTTCTTTCACTTATAATTTATTCTCAAAACTTGGACTTGTATATGATACTTGTCCATGTTTTTAACATTTAATGTATTTTTTTCATATTTTAATATATGGAGTTGATCTAATGAGTAAATGTGAAGAAGTAAAAAAACTACAACAAAAAAGACAAGAATTACTTAATCTAGGTTTATGTTGTCAAATTATTGGCCCAACAGGCCCTCGAGGTGAGGGAATAAACATAATTGATTATTATAAAAGTGAAGATGAATTAATAGAAAATCACCCTTTAGGTAAAACTGGTGATGCATACTTAGTTAATTCTAATTTATATATATGGAGTGAAAAAGACGGAATTTGGAAAGATACAGGTTCAATAAAAGGAGACCAAGGTATGCCCGGAGAAAAAGGCGATAAGGGAGATCAAGGCATGCCAGGTCCAGCTGGAGCAAATGGGCAAGACGGTGAGTGCGAAATAATTAATATAGTAGATACTAATACTTTAAATCCTGGGGAAAAAGCATATGTCGAAGATGACTTCATTAATCTTACACATAACCTAACAATAAATATACCAAAAGGGGAAAAAGGTGACCAAGGGGTGCAAGGCGAACCCGGAGAAATGGGGCCAGTGCCTACAGGTACAACCGAGGGAATACTGTTTGCTAGTTATGCCGAAGTAAATATTTCCGGAGATGTCCGTATTCAAGATATAAATATTATTCCAATAGATTCTGAATACTTCAAACAAACTAGTAACACTGATATAGTGGTACAGCCTGGAATGTATGAAATAGCATTTTCTGGAGCTATCGAGGAAGTAGATGCCACTCATGGGGGGATATTTTATTTAAAATATAGTAATAATAAAGTAATAATGGATTTATCCTTTAAACTAGCCGGGGGTTCCACTCCACAAATGCATTTTTCCCAAAATGTAATGCACGAATTTGATACACAAACAACTCTACAAGTTATGGCAGGAATACTTGGTGAAGCGGCTTCATCTCAAGTTAAAATAAATGATATAAATCTTCTCATAAAAAAAATCCACATGTAGGATTTTTTTAAAGCTTAAAGTCATCTATAACAGCATCTTGCATATTTTTCCCGTCAAAAAAAGGTTTAATCTTATAGCCGTTTATCTTAGCTACAATATTAGATGGTATTTTCTTTATTAATTGATTTAGCTCCCCGGTATTCTTATTATAATAAGTTTTACAAGAAGTTAAAGTAACATTTATACGATTAATCTTTTTTATTTCATTATTAAATTCTTTATTATCTAATTCATTATAGTCATTTTTAACATCTATAATAATATTAAAAGCTTCAGTTAACTTTCTATCTAAATCATAATTACTTATTCTTTTATTTTTAAGATCAATATATTCTTTTAAATAATCTTTCTTAGGAATTACTTTTTTAATCATATTATTAAGGATACAAATAGAATCATATTTTTCTCGTAAATTTTCATCTATAATTCCCTCAGCTTTTTCTATTTTAAACTTATAACTAACTAAATTATTATAAAGCACTGTATATATAATAGCTAATATCCCTAAAATAATTATGATTACTAATACTACTTCCAATAAATTCACTTATCTTCACCATTCTAATTGTATCAAATCATAATATTAAAGTAAATGGCAATATTTTAAATAAAACATATATTAACATTAGGTGATATAATGCAAAATCTTTGTAATAAAATAAAAGAAAAACAAAATTTAAGAAAAGAATTACTCGATTTAGGTTTAATCTGTACTCTTGTTGGTCCGACTGGCCCACAAGGTCCTATAGGGCTTCAAGGAGAGCAAGGTCCAAAAGGAGATCCAGGTCGTGATGCCATTAATTTTCCGGCTTCAACAGAAAGTATGTTTTACACAAGTTTTCTAGATACCACAAATGAGGGAGCTTTAATTATTAATGAGCCTTGGCTAATTCCAAATACTAGTGCTTATTTTGAAATAGTAAATGATAATGAAGTTTTAATTAAACCGGGCATATATGAAATAACCCTAACGGCATTTATAAGTGGCGCCGATAATGCCCATGGCGGAGTAGTCTATTTACAAGATGAAAACCAAACTTCTGTAAAAGATTTGTATTTTAAACTAGAACAAGGCGAGGGCAAAATAATGCATTTTTATCAAACCATTTTATTAAGAATAGAAGAAGATACTAAATACAGTGTTAATGTAGAAGTTCTAGGGGGATTAGCAGCTTCAAATGTAAAATTTTCGGATATAAACTTAATTTTCAAAAAGATTTATTATAATATTTAAAAATCCCATGTTATAATTAGAATACAGTAAAGTAGGAGGAAGTTATGGAAAACAAAAATAGTACAGTCTTAATAGTATTAAGTGTAGCATTAATAATTTTAAGTATATGCTTAGGTGGGTATATATTTTATGATAAAGTATTAAATAAACCTGTAGATACAAACAGGATTGAAGATAAACAAGAAAATAACAGACAAGATGACAACCTATCTTTAATTAAAAATGAATTAAATGATTTTATATCTGCTTTAAACACTAGTAATGTCTCATTAGAAGATAAATGTTTTTATTTGAGTACTGATTATCTTGACGTATCAAATAACGATTTATTAGAACAAATGGCGCCTTACTTAATGTCATGTATGTATAATATAAAATATGATGAAATAGATATTAATCCACTTTATAGTACACGAGTTATGACCGAAGCAGATTACACAAAATTTACAAATTACTTTAATGTAAGCTTAGAAAAAATAAACTATGAAAATAACGTTTATTATAAAGCATATGATACTGGTGACGGCTTTGGAAGTAACCAATATACTTATAGTTTAGATTCAGAAGTAAAAAAAGAAAACAATAAATATAAAACTATAGTAACGATTAAAGATAAAAATAATAAAACAAAAGACCTAAAAGCTAATTTAGTTTTAGGTGTTAAAGATAATCATATATATTATGAACAATTTACAATTTAGGTAGGAGGAAGTTATGGAAAGCAAAAATAGTATAGGTTTAATAATTTTAAGTGTAGCATTAATAATTTTAAGTATTTGCTTAGGTGGGTATATATTTTATGATAAAGTATTAAATAAACCAGAAGATACAAACAAAGTAGAGGATAAACCCAAGGATATAACAAACAATAAACAAAGTGAAACAATTAGTGTAAATGATAAGTTTGCATATGCCATAGATAAATCATATGATTCTAGTCCTACGGAAAAATTAAGATTACAACTATTTTTAGTGGAAGACGGTTATTTATATTACAAATGTAAGTTTTTACCAATAACAGAAAACATTTATGATTATACTATGGATTTACCAACAATTTCTAAAGAAGAACCCAAGCTAGAAAAATATACAGAAATTAAAAACATTAAACGAATTAAAGGAACTAACACCATATCTTCTTCTGTAGACTTTAATATTTTAGCTATAACCGAAGACGGAAAAGTGTACAGTGTTTATTTTGGGAATAATGGAGAAATTAATTTTGATTTAGATAATGATTTTAAAAATTATAAAGTTGAAGATATTTTAGAGTATGAGCCTGTAACTGGGTGTATCGAGGGATATACTTGCAATTCTTCGTATACAATTATAACTAAAGACGGACAAAAAATAACACAATAGAAAGTAGTAATATTTTCTATTTTTTGTATTAATTAATATATATTTGTCAAACTAAATGTAGAGTATGTTGTTAAAAATAATATGATGTGATAAACTTTTTATAGATAGGAGAATCACTTATGAAATTTATAGAAAATATTAATAAAGATAAATATAAAGAATTTGTAGATAATCATCCAAAATCACATTTTTTACAAAGTTATGAATGGGGGCAATTTTGCGAAAAAGCCAAAAATCAAATTCCCAAGTATGTTGGTTTGGAAGATGAATTCGGAAACTTAGTAGCTACTTGCTTGATTTTACTTAAAAAAACACCCTTAGGTTATAGTTATGGTTATGCACCACGGGGATTTTTGTTAGATTATTCTAATTATGAACTTATTAAAGAAATTACTGAACAACTAAAAAAGTATTCAAAAGATAATAAAATTATATATATTAAGTTTGATCCAGATATTAAGTATCAAGATATTGATGAAAATGGCTTGCCTAAAGAAAACGGAGAAAATAATTATGAACTTTATAATTATATGTTAAGTCTAGGATACAAACATACAGGCTTTTATAAGTTATATGAGGGAAATCAACCTCGTTACACATTTAGAATAAATTTGCAAAGACCTTGGGAAGAAATAGAACAAGCTTTTAGTAAGTCATTTTTAAAAGGAATTAAAAGAAGTGAAAACTATAATTTAAAAATAGATAATGAAGATAGGATAGAAGAATTTTACCAACTTTTACAATCTAACAGTAGTAAAGACGGTTTTGACCCACATAGCTTAAAGTATTATGAATATTTTACTCAAGAAATGCAAGGGGCAATGAAATATTTTAATATAAGTTTAAATCCTAGCAAGCTATTAGAAGACATTGACAAAGAAATAAATGAACTAAGAAAATCTTTAAGTAAATCTAAGAAAAAAGAAGCAGACATAAAAAATAAGATTGCTAGACTAGAAAAGGAAAAAGAAGCATTTAGAAACCTACCTAAAAAAGAATTAGTTGTTTGCTCCCTAATATGTACTTATACTAATAATAGATGTTGGAGTCTTTACATTGGTAGTGATGATATAGCGAATCTTACATTTGCTGTAACAAGAAGTTATTATGAAGCAATTAAAGATGCATATAATAGAGGTTATGAGTTTTTTGATCTTTTTGGAACGCCGGGAGATCCACATACGATTTATAAAAATCTGGCAAAATTACATGATTTTAAGAAAAAGTTCGGGGACGAATATATTGAATTTATCGGAGAATTTGATTTAGTAAATAATAAACTAATGTATAAATTACTGCCTAGTATGTTAAAAATTTATAGAAGACTACGGAGAAAAAGATGAGATTGGAAGTATTAGAAGAAAAAACTTACCTTGATTTTGCCTTGAAAAATGAATATATATCTATATATCAGTTGCCAGCCTGGGGAAAACTAAAAGAAGCAACAGGATGGAAATATCACTTACTAGGTGTTTATGATAATGATAAGTTAATCGGGGTAACTATGTTACTTGAAAAAACGATGCCCTTAAAACTTAGTTTATTTTATTCTCCGCGAGGTTATTTATTAGATGTAAATGATCTAAGTCTTTTAAAGTCTTTCCATGAGCAAGTTGTGAAATATGTTAAACACAATCATGGTTTTCTTTTAAAAGTTGACCCAAATATTTGCTTAAACACAAGGGATTCTAATGGCAATATAATTACCGAAGACGGAAAAACTGTATTAGATAATTTTAAAAAAATAGGGTTTAAACATCTAGGCCTAACCCAAAACTTTGAAACACTTCAACCACGATTCTTATGCCGATTCAAACTAAAAGAAACATATAATGATACATTAAATAGTTTTTCTAAAAGTGTTAAAAAAAATATAACTAAGTCTAAAGATATGGGAGTAAGAGTAAAAAAAGTAGATGAAAAAGAAATAGAAGTTTTTACCAAACTTTTAAGAGAGACAGGGAAAGTTAAAAATTTTATTGTAAGACCTGCAAGCTACTACAAAAAAATGTATCTTTTACTAAAAGACTATATTACCTTATATATAACTTATATTGACACGTCATTATATCATGAATATGTTTATAATTCTTTAGAAAATGCTAAAAAAGAATTTTCTGATTTAAAAATTCAAATGAAAAAAATAAATATCGGCGAAAAAATTAAAAGACATTATCAAGAACTAGAAAACAAAATAAGTAAACTAACAAAAGAAATAGAAGAAGCAAAATCTCTTAAAAAGACCAATAATGAAATATATATCGGAGCATTAATGTCAGTTTTTATTGGTGATGAGGGCATAACTTTTATGAGTGGAACAAATGCTTTATATAAAGAATTTAATCCTAAGTATGCTTATTACAATGCTCATATAATAGACTCTTTAGACAAAGGATTAAAATATGTAAATTTCTATGGTATATCTGGTAACTTAGATAAAGATAATCCATATTATGGAATTTATGAAGTAAAAAAAGGGTTTAATCCAGAAATTATAGAGCTTATCGGAGAATTTGATTATGTTATAAATCCCTTTGTATATTTTAGCTACAAGCAAGCCTTAAAAGCATATAAATTTTTAAAAAAATTTAAAAAGTAATTATATGCTAAACTTGCTTTTTTTCATGTTAAATAAAAAATTGACTAAAATACCATACTTATGGTAAAATCTAGTTAGAATTTTTTTAGGAAATTGGAGTGATTAAAGTGAATAAAAATTTTAATAAATTCTTGTTTTTGTGTTTCACTTTTCTATTCTTTTTTTCGTTTAATATAAAGGATGTTAATGCGGTATCTTATAGAAATGATGAATTAATAGAAATAATGACTGTAAAAAACTATGGTATTATGCCAATGGAAAATAATTGTGAAAGCTATTTAGGTGACCCAGACATAGATAGTACTCCGGCATATTGGCTTCAACGAATTTTGGATATTATGAAATATGCCGCTATTATAGCTCTTTTTGTATTTGTCACATTAGACTTTATGAAAGCTATAGTAGCTAATGATAAGGATGCTATTAAAAAGGCAGGAAGTAAAGCTATAAAAAGATTTATTTATTGTGTATTAATTTTCTTTTTGCCAATTATAGTCGAATTGCTAATGGAATTGTTTGGTATCTATGGTACCTGCAACATAAGTTAGGGGGATTAAATTATGGATATTATTTATAAATTTTTGTTGTGGTTAGATGGTGTAATATATAATTTTGTTCGTTATATTTATGAGATTTTTATTGCTTTAACAAAAATCAATTTATTTGGAATGGATGAATATACAGACTTAGCTAATAGAGTATATATAGTTATTGGTTTAGTAATGCTATTTGTGCTAGCATATTCACTTTTAAAGGCTGTTATAAATCCGGATAATTTTGCTAAGGGAGAAAGTTCGTTTCCTAAGCTTATCCAAAATGTAGTAGTTTCTTTAGTAATTTTGGCAGTATTGCCAACAATTTTTGGATTTGTATTTAATGTTCAAAGTGCTTTATTAAATCAAGGCACGATAACAAAGATTATTTTAAGTGACAATACTACAAATGGCAATGAAGAAGACTTGATTAATAAAGGCGGTAATGATATAGCTTTTTATACATTTAGAGCATTTTTTAGTCCTAAATTAGGAGAAGACGGTTGTTCGGAAAATATTTTAGATGCTTCTGATGAGTGTACAGAAAGTATAGGATCGGGCGATGATACATTAAAAAGTATTGATACAAGAGTTTATAATGGTGCATCATTTGGGCAATACGGAAAACTAGCTAAAGAATTGAATGATGATAATAGTAAACTTAATTACTACTGGCCAATATCAACAATAGCTGGAGGATTTGTATTATATGTACTTCTTAACTTCTGTTTTGATATGGCTCTAAGAACGATAAAATTAGCTTTTTATCAAATAATTGCTCCGATACCAGTGGTTTGTCGTGTTGTTCCAGGAGGAAAGCTTAAAGACGTATTTTCTAAATGGGTAAAACAAATAATAAGCTTGTTTGTTGAAGTCTTTATTAGAATCGGAGCTATAGCTTTTGGTATAAAAATGATAAATATAATAGTTAATAGTGAAGCACTAGCTACAATAAGTGAAAGTGGTGGACTTAGTGGTTTTTTACAACCGACTTTTGTACGAGCAATTTTAATTATGGCTGTAGTTATGTTTATAAAACAAATACCTAAACTTCTTGGCGATTTATTCGGTCTTGATACTGGTGGTATGAAACTTGGTTTAAGAGAAAAACTTGCTGCTGGTGGTGGATTGCTTGCAGCTAGTGCTGTAGGTGGTGCTGCAGGAACTTTAGCAAGAAATGCTGTAGCTGCAGGAAAGAAAGTTAAAGAGGCTAAAGGCCTTGGAAATAAAGGCAAAGCTATAGTGGGCGGTGTATTATCTGCTGGAGCTGGTGCTGCTTCTGGTTTTATTAGAGGTGGAAATAGAGCAAGGGGAGCTAAAAACTTTTCAGATGTTCGTAAAGCTGCAGGAGGAGCTGTTGATGCTGCAACAGAAGCACGTGGAAATAGAGCTGAAAATTGGGCAAGATATAAAGCTTCAGGTAAATACGTTCCAGGAGCTATGGGAATGCTTCAAAATGCCAGTAATTTAGTATGGAATGCAGCGGGAGATAGAGCTGATGCTGTTAAGTCATATCTAGGCATTGATGCTTCCTACAGTGCTTTGCAAAGCGAAAGAGATTCATATAAAAAATTCTTGAATGAAGACGATAAGATAGGAAATGTTGTTGATGATTTAATAACTCGGGAAGCAGTTAGTCAAAACGCTGCACTAGTTTTAGCATCTGGGGGACCTAATATGTCTTTAGATGCTATGCATGAACATTTAGATATAATGAGAAAAAGTAATGTTCAAGATATCATTGGTAAAAAAGTTAGAGACTTCAACGGTAATGAAATAGCTATTAATAGTGAGTTAGATTATTCAAATTATTTAGCAAATTTAAAAAATCAATTATCAACATCTGAAAGAAATTTGAAAAAATATCTAAAAACTTATGCTTTCCAAGAAGACGGCTTCAATAAAATGCAAGCAGATATTAATAATAAGCAAGTGAATTACCAAGCAACCCATAGAGATGAAATGTTAAACTCAGTTGCTCACAATGCAAGTATTGTTGCCTCAGCTGGTAGTCCATGTGTAAGATCTTTAGGCGATATGGAAATGGAATTAAATACTATTTCATTTGCCGCTGTCAATGGTAAAACTGTAAAAGACTTTAATGGAAATGATATAGTAATTAATAGTCAAGCACAATATAATGACTACATGAACAAGTTACAAGCACAATATAATGATGCTAAAGATAAAGTGGCTGATTACTTAGCTAATGAAGCGTTAAACAATGCCCAACTTAGTTTTGGCGGAGGAGATAATCAACGGTGGAGTAAAATTGCTTCTTCTAAAACCAATGTTAACAACTTATTGCAAGAAAATGTGGCAGTTATTTCTGCATTATATGAAAAATATATGCCGCCTGGAACTACGCCATTATCAGAATTATCAGGTCAAGATGCTTTTGATGCCTTTGATAATTTAATTACATTGATGAAAGATAGAAATATTGATATAGATGCCGAATTTGAAAAACTTGCACGTGCCAATAAAAGTGGTGGCGATAGCAAATAATATGAAAGGAATGAAAAGGAATGAATAATAACTATTTGATACCAGCAAATGCTAAAAAGTCCCAATTGATTTTAGGCTTTTTTACACCGACGGATTTAATGCTATTTGGATTTGGCTGTGGGCTTACGGTACTTTTGTTAATATTAATACAACACGCCTCATTACCACAAATGATAGTTATTCTATTGCCGGCATTAATTACAGGTTTTCTAGTAACGCCGGTAATGTACTATCACAATGTATTACAATTTATAATAAACATATTTAGTTTTATATTTAATCCTCGCAGATATTATTGGAAAGGTTGGTGTTGTAAAGATGACAGAGATGAATAGAAATTATACGGAAGATTGGTTACCAATAAGACAAATTATGAACGGTATGATCCAATTAGATGACGGTATGTATGTAACCGGAGTAAAAGTAACTCCTAAAAACATATTTATAATGGATCAAGGAACTCAAAACAATACGATATATCAACTTAGAAATTTTTATAATAGTATTGACTATGATTTTTGGCTTCTAATAGCTGATAGACCTGTTGATATAGATGTTTATTTATCACAATTACAACTTATGTATAATAACGCTACGACAAATATAGCTAAAAAATTAATTATGCAAGATATTAATAAAGCTAACCTATTTATGAGTAGTGAGTATAATGTTGTTGATACAGAATATTATATTTTATTTAAAGAAAAAAGATTAGAGCTAGTGCAAAAGAAACTACATAATTTAATTAGTGGCTTAGCTAGTGCTGGCTTGCAATCTACCCAAACATCAAACAATGACTTAAGAGTAATATTAGATAACTTCTTAAATGGGGGAGAAACAACTAAATTTGGGGCGGTGATGTAGTATGAGTAAACTTAAAAGTGAAGTAGCTCCAAAAGGAATGGAGTTTAAACCAACAGAATTTGTACTTGGAGGAAAATATTCTACAATTCTTACTGTAATAGCTTTTCCAAGAAATATTGTGCCAGGATTTTTATCAGATATTACGAATTTACAAGGGGTAAAAATAGCTATTAAACATATGACAATTCCTTTTAGTGTTTTACAAAAAATGTTAAATAAGGAAATAGCAGATTTAAAAGTAAGATATCAAAGTGAAAAAGATAATACTATGCAAGAACGTATTAGACAAGACTATGAATCTTTAGAGCAATTCATTCAAATGCTAGCAGCAACACAAGCAAGAATTTTTGACTTTCAAATGCACTTAATGATTACTGCAGATAATAAAGAAGAATTAGAACTAAGAAAAATCCAAGTTCGAAGTTATCTTGATGCTTTAGGTATGCGTGCTGTTGCATTAATGTTTGAACAAGAAAAAGCTTTAAAATCAATATTGCCAATTTTCCCACCACAAGATATCGAAAATCGTATTGGAACACCGATTCCCTCAGTTACTGTAGCTGCCATGTATCCATTTATATTTGATAGTATAAAGGACCCAGGAAATGCAACACTTCTTGGAGTTGACTGGTCTGGTGGAGTAATATTATTTAATCAATTTTTATTCCAAATAAGAAAAGAAAATAATAGAAATAATGCCAATATAATTTTACTTGGTACATCTGGTAGTGGTAAGTCAACTGCTGCAAAAG
This sequence comes from uncultured Bacilli bacterium, assembly GCA_934096025.1. Taxonomy (GTDB): domain Bacteria; phylum Bacillota_I; class Bacilli_A; order RF39; family UBA660; genus Onthocola_B. The sequence goes on along the minus strand of CAKOLP010000001.1, from coordinate 15,615 downwards.
TACTACTTAGAACACATATACGTAATGGCTTTAAAGTAGTTTGTGTAGATCCAGAGGGTGAACTAGGAGAAATGTGTCATTCTCTTGGCGGTGACTTCCTTGATTTAGGTAAAGGTGGAACTTTTGGGATGATTAATCCCCTAGAAATAGTAATAGATACGGACGAAGAAGAAATAGCTCAAGGGTTAGGGTATACAGTTTTAACAAGAACTTTACAACAAGTAAAAGCTTTTATGAAGTATTATTCTCCGAGTATCGAAGATGATGTTTTAACAATGTTTAGTGATGTCTTACAAGAAACTTATAAAAGATATCGTATTGATTACAATACTGATTTTACAAAGCTTACTAGTGCAGATTATCCTACTTTTGATGATGTTTATGCAACAATACGGGGACATTTAACTAGTATGACAGATGCAACTCATGAAAGAGATGTCTTAGAAAGACTAGAATTAAAAGTAAGACCATTGGTAAAAGAATTAAGATATTATTTTACAGGTAAGACTACTTTATCTATTGAAAGTGATTTTATCGTCTTTAATATCAAAGAATTAATGAATAGTGATGAAAATATTAAAAATGCTTTATTCTTTAATATATTAAAATATGCTTGGGGCTTATGCCTAGATAAATCCCTTAATACCGTTATGATGGTAGATGAAGCTCATGTTCTATTATCAGGACACAATGAACTAGGGGCAGAATTTTTAGCTCAAATACAAAGAAGAAGCAGAAAATATAATACGGGTACAATTATAATTACCCAACAACCTACGGACTTTGCTGCTCCAAATATTATTACTCATGGTAAAGCAATATTTGATAATGCCTCTTATTATTTAGTAATGAATTTAAGAAAGCAAGCTGTAGATGATTTAGCAAAATTAATTGATTTAAATGAATCAGAAATGGAATCAATTAAATATTATGAACAAGGGTTTGGTTTATTTATTTGTGGAAACAAAAGAATGAAAATTCAAGTAGTTTTAACACAAGAAGAATTAGATTCTTTTGGATCAGGTGGAGGTTATTAATAACATCTCCTTAAGGAGGTATTATGCAAAATAGTATTATAGAAAAAGCTAAACGATTAGGGTTAGACACTGGTAGTGGTGATTCTTCCCCCGACAACTTGAGGACAATTGCTTCTCAAGTTGGTTTAGATGACTTTAATTTAGATGAGGATTTAGGTAGATTAGATTCAATTTTAGATGAAAAATTACAAATTGATGATAAATTAAATGATGTAAATGATACAGATAATATAGAGTATTTAAGTGATACACCAAATACTCCGGCACAAAGAGAAAAATTTGGGCAAAGAGAATATAATAATGCTAAAAATAGTGACGGAGTTTATGATAAAAATCACTATAAAAATAGGCAAAAAGATCTTGATCAAAAAGTCTTCGACTTAGATAATGAAAGGCGCAAAACTCACAAATTAAAAAAAGATGCCAACGCTCCGGTAAAAGCCGACGGTTCTAACACTGTTAGAAAAAGTAAAATGGACCAAGTAATGGATAACCTAAAATATGCAAATGCTAAGAAAAATGCCCTAACCAATAAAATTGATGATGTAAAGGCAAAAGCTTATAATGCAACGCACCCAACAGAAGCATTAAAAGATGCTGCAAAAAGTAAAGCAAAAACAGCTGTCAAAAATGTAGAGCAAAAAGCTGCTGCCAAAGTAAAAGCAGTCCAAAAAAAAGCAGCTGATAAAGTAAAAAAAGTTGCCTTAAGTGTAGGGAAAAAAATAGTTGCGTTTATTTTAACTAATCCAGGTATAATAGCTATTATAGGAATAGCAATAATTATATTTATTGTAATACTTATTATAGCAGGTTTCGATTATAATGATAACGGCGGATATTTTAGCGAAGCATGTAACTATAATTTAACGACAGTAAATTTAAAAACATGTAGTAGTGAGGAAAGCGAAGAAGAATCTATTAGCATGGGAATTAAAGATTACGTATATGGAAGTACATATGCATTACTTAAAGAAACCGATTATAATACAGAATTATTAAAAGCGGTAATGATTTTAGTTAAAACAAATGCCCTAGGAATGGGAAATTACGATAGTCAAAATAAAAATATATCTATTGATGGGTGCAGCGTTAGCTATGAATCAGATATTCCAACAGAAGTGCAATCAGAGTTTGATTCTGTATATTATGAAATTGAAAACTATTTATATTTACCCTCAGCATATAATGATATGATATCTAAGTTACCGTCATCAGACACTATCAATGTAACTAGAGATTTAATTGAAACCCTAAATAGTGAAGAAAGCTCAGATTACAAAAGCATTTTAAATTCGATTCAGTTAGATGATGAAGAAACAACATATCAAATATATGACTTAGCTAGTCATTGTGAATATATTGCGATAACCAATAGCAGTAGTTGTGAAGAATTTTCATTAAAAAGCACAGTATTGTCAAAAAGTGATTTTGTAGCTAAGATAAACAGCTATTATTCTGGAAAAAGTGGAAGTTATGCTAAAGAATTTATAAATCACGCAGAAGACATATACGATATTTGTGTAAAAAACAATATTAATCCGGAAGTTTTAGTAACTAGAGCTGATGTAGAGGGATATAGTCCGGGTGATTATTATAATTATTATGGAATAGGCTGTACTAATAATGGTGGAGGTAAAGATTGTATTCGCTATAGTTCGTTTAATGAGGGAGTTTTAGGATTTATAAAAACAGTTTCTAAATATGACACTCTTTCAGATATGATGAATAAGTACGCGTACATCGGTTCAGTATGGGCAAATCCAGGAAGCTCTGGAAAAGGTGGCTGTTATTACTATCCTTATATGAAACAATACTTATCTACTGCAAGATCTGCACAAGTTGCTGGTTTCTGTAGTGAATCTAATAGATGTAGTGATGCTAATTGCGCGCCAACAACAGATGAAGACCAAAAAGCATATTCTATGTATCAAGTTAATATAAACATGATTCCAAAAAGACAAACAATATTTAATATTACTTCTGATGAATGTATCGGAGGAAATGGAATAGATAGTAATTATAAAGGCACAGTATATGACTCTGGAAATTGTGTTTTATTTAATCAAAGTGACGATAGGTGGGGAAGTTATAAATTAGGATCTAGTAATGATACTGTTAGCGGTTCTGGTTGTACAATTACGGCGATTACAATGGGAATAAAATGCTCAGGAACTCAAGTGACAGTAAGTGAATTAAATCCAGGGACATTTGTTAAAGCTTTGAATTCTGGAAATTGCTTTACTGGGAATGGTAGGCTTATTTGGGGTTGCTCAGCTATAAAACAAATAGCGCCAAATCTAGCAGATGCTATTTCCATAGAAATGGGAGCATATTCAGTATCAGAAAAAATTAACAAAATCAATAATTATAGTCCGGCAGAATATATTACATTATTAAGAATACAAAACAAGAGTATCCAAGAACACTGGGTCTTATTCCAAGAAATATCTGGTGATAAAGTTGTAGTGAAAGACCCATCCGGAGGAAAAATTAATACATATAATTTAACGGATATAACAAGAATTGTAGCTTATAAGTTTAAATAGAAAGGGAAAAGTATGAATAAAAAAGTTCCAATAATAATAATTTGTATTTTAGCAATATTAATAATAATAGTATTATTTTACTCTCAAACTCAAAATAAAGCTGTTGAAGAAGCCAAATACCTAATTTTAGGTGAGCAAACTTTATGGAAATATGAGAATAATACTTGGCAAAGCGAAAGTCCAAGTAGCTTTGATAGTTCGACCAAAATGCTTGTTTATATAAACGAAGGTTACCAAGGAATTTATAAAGCTGAATACGTAAATTCTTGGAACTTTTTAACAAATGAAAGTAAATACTTAAATTATGACGATAATATTTTAGCTACAACACAAAATCTTGTAAATAACATAGAAAGAATAACAAATGAAGAATGCTTACAAAGTGATGTAAACTTTATAAATGAATTAACATCTAAAAGTTATAGTGACCTAAGCAATATTACTTGCTCAAAATATAGTGTTGATTTAAATAATGACGGTATAAAGGATTATTTAATTAGTGCCAATAATTTTATTGAAGAACAGACAAACAGTTATTTTAATCTATTATACACTAACATAAATGGAACAAGAACAATTATTAAAAAAAATAATATTGAACCAAAGAATGCTCTTTTAAATCCAACTTATCATTTGTATTCAGTAATAAAGCTAAATGATCAAAAAACACCTAATCTTATATTTAAAAAAGCTTACTTTTCCAATGTTCATAAACCAAGTTTTGTAATGTATCAATCCAATAATCAAAAATATGAAGTAGTTGTAGAAGATTAAATAATTTTATTGTATAATATAGTTTAAGAAATGAGGAATTGAAATGAAATTTAAAGTAGAACCTAAAGACTTTATGTTATTTGTTATATATTGTGTATTATTGTTATATTTATGTGCAATTGCAGTATTAAATTTTGCAAGTCTTACAACAGACGGAACTTTTTATGGCCTTTTACCATTTAAAGCATTTACACCTAGGTACATTGGGGCAACACTATTACTTTTTATAGCGGCATTAATAGGTATTTTTTCAACAGTATCTTCTTATATTTTCAAAAGAGAAAAAGAATTTGGTTTTGGAATAAGCTTTAAAAAGAAATCAAGCGATGGCTATTCTAAATGGGCAAATGAAAAAGACATAAAAGATCAAGCAGATGTTGAAAAAGTAGACCCATTTTCTGATAATATTGAAGCAGCAGGAATTCCTCTAATTAATAATGGTAAAGAAATGTGGGTAGATAATGGTGAATATCACAACTTAGTTATAGGTTCTACAGGTAGTGGTAAAACTCAAACAATCGTTAAGCCAATGGTAAACTTAATAGCCAAAAAAGGCGAAAGTATGGTAATTACTGACCCTAAAGGGGAAATTTATAAATATAGTGCTTCTTACTTAAAAGAAAGAGGATATAAAATAATTGTATTAAACTTTCGGGAACCAATTCGGGGTAATTCTTGGAACCCTTTATCACTTCCATTTAGATATTATCGTGAGGGCAACGCAGATAAATCAATAGAACTATTAAATGACGTAGCGCTAAATATTTTGTATGATCCCTCAAACAAAAATGAATCTGACTTCTGGGAAAAATCAGCAGCAGACTACTTTTCAGGTTTAGCACTAGGTTTATTTCAAGATGGAAAAGAAGAAGAAGTAAATTTAAATAGTATAAATGTAATGAGTACAGTTGGTGAAGAACGGTTTGCTATGAGCAACTATATTAAAGAATATTTTGGCTTAAAAGGAGAAAAATCTAATGCTTATATGTTTGCATCAAGTACAATTAATGCACCTAGTGATACAAAGGGTGGATTACTTGCAACATTTAGACAAAAGATAAGAAACTTCTCAACTGGTGAAGCTTTAAGTGAAATGTTATCATATAGTGACTTTGACATGAAAGACATTGGTAAAGGTAAAACCGCTGTTTTCATGATAATCCACGATGAAAAGAAAACTTACCACCCATTAATGACAATATTTATAAAACAATGTTATGAAACATTAATTGATATTGCTCAAGAAAATGGCGGAAAACTTCCAATAAGAACTAATTTTATTCTTGATGAGTTTGCCAATATGCCTCCGTTAAAAGATGTAGATGCCATGGTATCAGCAGCACGAAGCCGGGATATAAGATTTACATTCATCATTCAAAACTTTGCTCAGTTAAATGATGTGTATGGAGATAATGTAGCAGAAATCATTAAAGGTAATTGCGGTAATATTGTGTACTTAATAAGTACAGAAATGAAAGCTTTAGATGAAATTAGCAAGATGTGCGGAGAAGTAAGGGTTACTGATGAAAAAGATAAAAGTGCTACAAGGCCACTTATAACAGTTACTGACTTACAAAAAATGAAACTTTTTGAAACAATTATCAAAAGATTAAGAACAGACCCTTTTAGAACAAAATTAGAACCAGACTTTAAAATGGACTGGGGAATAGAAAGAAAAGCTGAAGATTATCCAACTCGTGAAAGAAGATCTGTTGAAATATTTGATTTGAAAAAGTTTGTTACTGAAGAAAGAAACAAGAAAATGAGTGAACAATTAAAAGATCAAGGTGCAAAGAATCCATTTAACCCATCCGGAGGATTCAACCCATTCGGCCCTATGCCAAGCTCTTTCGGAGCACCAATAACATCAGGAATGAATAACAATCTTAATTTTCCAGATTCGAGCTTTCCAAAAAACTCAATGCCAGATAGCCCATTTAATAGCAAAATGAGTGACTTGGACTTAGATAGTGTAATAAAAAGCTTAGATGAAAAGTTCAAAGAACTTGACCGTCAAGAAGCATTAGAAAAAGAAAAACTAAATAAAGAAATTAAAGAGCCAGTAGAAGAAAAAGCAGATAAACCTAAGATTATATTAACGCCTGAAGAACCTAAACTTGAGGATATACCCAAAATAAAAGTTGATTCTGATAGTAAAGTTATTGACAATAATATTGTATCTGATGACGAATTCTTCGATGACTTCTTTGATGAGTAAAAGACATTTCCGTGTCTTTTTTTTAGGTATTTAAAATAAATGGTTTTAAAAAAACATCATATCTTATAGTGTGATGTTATATGAAAAGGATAAATTTAAGTGATTATCACAGTGGAATGGGAATACTAATTGATGTCCAATATCCGAGTGACTATAAGAAATATCCAACACCAAACAGTATAAACATATACGCTGATGATTTACTACTAAATTATAAAAGGATGCTTGACTACAATAAAAAATACTATATTGTATGCAATAAAGGTCGATTAAGTCAAAGAGTAGTTGCTATGCTTGAATATTTTGGCTATGATGTAACACAAGTTATTAAATAGATAAAATTTTGAATTTGTGGTAGAATAATAACAGTGATATATATGAGTGAATTGTTTAATACCTTTTATGATTTTATAATGAATACGATTAATAATTTAGGAATTTATGGTCCTTTATTGGGCTGTATTTTCATTTGTTTAGAAAGTATATTTCCGCCACTTCCTTTATTTGTGTTTATAACTATTAATTTTATAGCTTTTGGTCATATCGGAGGTTTTCTTATTTCGTGGGTTTTCACTTGTCTTGGATGTCTTTTATCTTACTTTTTAGTAAAAAGGTTTTTAAAAAATTGGATAGTCCCAAAAATAAAAAATGTCAAGTTATTAAACGATTGTCTAAATTATGTCAAAAATCTTTCACTTACGCAAATAACAGTTGTCTTATCAATACCTTTTACTCCGGCATTTATGATTAATATTGCCGCCGGCTTATCTGATATGGAATTTAAAAAGTTTTTAATATCTATTTTAATTAGTAAGATATTCTTAGTCTATTTCTGGGGCGTTATAGGAACAGGACTTTTAGAAAGCTTTAAAAATCCTACAAGTATTATTACTGTAATTATTATGACTTTATGTGCTTACTTAATAAGTATAATATTAAAAAAAGTATTTAAAATTAATTAAATACTAATGTAAAACTTTGTTAATTGTTAAAGTTTTTTTAAGTTTGGGATTGTCACTTCCAAACAAGTGAAGTATTTCACCACCGTAAATATCCAAAAGAAGCTTCATATTCTCAGGTATTGGGGCTAATCCATTTGTATGAACAAATTCTCTCATTATTTCAATAAGTTCTTCCCTCCGTTTAGATGAATGGCTAACTTTATGTACTCCTTTTTCAACATTAATTATATAAAAAAGTGGTTCTAGCGTAAAATCAAAAATATCTTTTTCTTCAATATCAATATTAACAGACTGAAAACAATTGATTACTGTTAAATTGAAGACAACCAGAGAACTAACTCCCCAAGTTTTTCCCATTTGTCTTAATACATCATTATCAGAATTATTTAAAGCAAAGACATTAACATAAACACCATCATATACTTGAGCCATTGCTTCAAAATCAATAACCCCATTGTTTCCAAAGTGCTCTAGTAAGTACATATAACTTTCAAAAGAATCCAAAATAAATATATTACTACATTGATTTATACTAAAATAGACGCCTTTTGGTTTAAAACCATATAATTGATAATAACGATATAATATATCTTTACGAACACAAGCAAAATCCAACCATGGACTAAAATACTTGTATGATTCGTGATATTCTGTTGCCCAAAACCCACCCGTAGGTTTTAAAGGATTCTCAGGATTATTTTTAATATTTTGAAATAACTCGGGTATAATAATATCAGTTCCTATTGATAAGAAATTCATCTCAGATAAAAATGTTTTATTTACAGTCATAATTTTCCCCCTTAATAAGTGATTTTTATTATAACAGAAAATTTAGAAAAAGCAAGATATAAAGTAACTGTAAAGTGCATAACCTAAAATAATGACAAGTAAAGTGTATTTTGATAAAATAATAATATGGAGTATATATGAAAGAATTTTTAGAAAAATATGTAGATAAAATTATTAGTATAGTTTCTGTATTTATCATTGTTTTTGTTCTAAATAATATAATAGATAAGATAATTGAGAAGACTATAGCTATACACAAGAAGAAAAATCTTACAACCTTTTTGGTATTTATTAAAAGAATCAAAAAGCTAGTATTATATGTTTTTGCGGTATTAATATCTATTGGTCAATTTGATGTCTTTAATTCTTTTTCAAAAACTCTATTATCTGGATTAGGAATTGGGTCCGTTGTATTAGGTCTAGCAGCCCAAGAGAGTTTAAAAAACTTTTTTGGAAGTATAGCAGTAGTAATTGGTAGTGCTTATGATGTCGGGGACTTTATTGAATGCGTAGACAAGGGTGTAAGTGGAACAGTCGAAGATATCACAATGCGCCATACTGTAATAAGAACGATTAATAATCGGCGGGTTTTAATTCCAAATAGTCAGATGAATACCTATACAATTGAGAACTTTAATTATGCCGACAATGAAAATGTAAAGTTAGTTGATTTCAATATAAGTTATGAATCTGATATAGATAAAGCAATTACAATAATAAAAGAAGAATTAAGTAAGCTATATCATCCTAATCCCAAGGGAAAAAACAAAAATGTTGAGTTTCCTAAAGTTAGAGTGTCGAGTTTAAATGATTCAAGTATTTCCTTAAGAGCATGGGTCTGGGGAAATGATAATAGTGATGTATATGAAAATATGTATAATTTATACTATATAATAATGAAAAGATTTAATGCTGAGGGTATAGAAATTCCTTATCCTCGAGTAGTAACAATAAATAAAAAGTAAAGGAGAATGTAAATGAAAGCATGTAGTATTAAAGGAGTAAAAGAATTCGAAATTAAGGAAATAAAGGAACCAGTTTCTCTAAATGGAAAAGTTATCGTAGAAATATCAAAATGTGGTATTTGTGGGTCTGATATTCATTATTGGGTAAATGGAGAACCTAAAGGGCTAGTAATGGGACATGAATTTTGTGGAACAGTTTTAGACCCAGGAGATAGATTAGACTTACAAGTAGGTGACAGAGTAACTGCTTTACCAATATCACCATGTAATGAATGTGAAGCTTGTCGTAAAGGAGATTATCAATATTGTAGTAAAACATGGACTGAAGCAATTGGGCTATCTTTAGATAATCCCGGTGGTCTTACAGAAAAGATTGCTATAAGACCAGATATGGTTATAAAAGTACCTGATAATATGAAAGATGAAGAAGTAGCTTTAGTAGAACCTACTGCCGTGGGACTACATGCAGCCCACTTAGGACGCATTGCTGTTGGTGATGATGTCTTAGTTATCGGGGGTGGAATTATTGGCTTAACATCAGCAATGTTTGCTAAACTTGAGGGAGCAAGTTATGTTTGTGTAACAGAAACTAATCCAGATCGAGGAAATAAGGCCGTAAAATTAGATGTAGCTGATGAATGGTTTAATGCAACTGAAGAAGGATTAACAGAAAAATTAGTAAGCAAAACACATGGAGGCTTTGATGTTGTCATTGAGTGTGTTGGAAATGCTGCAGCAGTTAATACAGCTATTCAAATGGTAAAGCCAGGTGGTATAGTTGTTCTTGTTGGGGTAGCAACAGATGCAGTGCCAACCTACACAGTTATGGCAGTCATGAAAGAATTAGTTGTTCAAGGAGCTATTGCTTATACATATAATGAATTTAAAGCATGTATTGATTTAATTGCTAATGAAAAAATAGATGTAATGAAATTTGTTGATGATGTAGTACCTTTAGAGCAAACACAAAAAGCTTACGAAAAATTAACAAGTGGTAAAAGCTCAGCAGTTAAGATTTTAGTTGACCCTAAAATGTAAAAAATAAAATGTCTAGTTGCAAAATCTAGGCATTTTTAATTCGTTTAATGATATAATTAAATAGATAAGGAGTCATATATGGATTTTGAAATATTAGTTAATAAAAAACATCGTTTAGATAGGAATTACAAACCACAACTTTATACAGTTGATGAAAATGAGAATAATTTTCATAACTACCTAGACCCAAATTTAAAACCTATGTTAGCCATAGAAATAAAGCCTTTTGTAGATCAAATGTTAAAAAAAGCATGGGAAGATGAAATGTTTATCATAGTTGACAGTGGATATCGTAGTTACGAATATCAAGAACAAATACTAGCTTCCATTATAAAAAAACGAGGAGAAGAAGCTTATAAATACGTGGCATTACCGGGAAGTAGTGAACATCAAACAGGTCTAGCAATGGATATAGCTTATTTAAAAAATGGAGTTTATTCTGATGATGTAAAAGATACGGATAGAGAAGTAACATGGCTAAAAGAAAACAGTTATAAATACGGTTTTATCTTAAGATATCCCCAATTTTGTGAAGAAATAACTGGTTATGCTTATGAACCATGGCATTATCGTTTCGTAGGCTTAAATCTAGCCGAAATGCTTTATCATGAAAACATAACACTTGAAGAACATTATGCTCGCAAAAGAAAAAAAGACTAGGTCTTTTATAAATAATCAAGAATAGTTCTATATTCCTTTACTAAATCTACTAGACTAAATTTAGCATTAGCACTACTCGGACTAGGCAAATAAATAACTAGTGTATCCAAAGTAAAATGTTTAATTAAAGCATTGTAAGAAACTTTACCTGTACAAAAAATAACTTTTACTTTCGTTTCTTGTAATACTTTTAATATATCATTATATTTTACATTTTTAATAGAGCTATCACTAGATTTACTAATATCAACACTTTGAAAAACATCCCATAAAGCAATATTATTATTTAATAAAAACTTTTTCTTATCTTCACTTGTACTTAATTTAACTTTAAATAAAGTTTCCAATATAGGCCAAAATCTATTATTTTTATTAGCATAATAAAACTTTTTTTCCCGTGATATTACACTAGGCATACTTCCAAGAATTAATACCTTAGCATCCTTATTATATATAGGTTTAATGTTATGATATATTTTCATTAAACAAATCTTCTAAATCAATGTCTAAAATAATCGAAGCCATTAATAACTTTATTAAAGGGATTCTTTTCGTAGAATCATTTTCGCTTTCAAACCTTTTATAATGTGTATGATTATAATCAAGTAAAGCAGCAAAATTCTCAGTAGTATAAGGATTAATTGAATTAGTTAAAGAATTCCTTTTAAATTCATTATATCTAAGTTTTCTATACTTCTTAATATTTTTACAAATCAATTTATATAATTCTGTTTCATTTTTATAATTTTCTAATCTTTTCTGTAACTCATGATAACTATAAATAGCCATAAATACACACCTCACAATTATTATGGCACTAAATACCCATTTAATTAGCCACACTATTACACAAATTTAAAAAAGATTAGCTAAAACTATGCTATAATTACAAGGAGGGGATACAAATGAAAAGATATAGTAAAAAATACCATAATCTTGCTTTATTTCATTTAAAAGAGCGAATGTCATTTGAATTAGAAATAAATAATCTATGTAATGAAAAATACTCTTTATATAAACTGATAAATGACTGCAGAACTATCGATGTCTTTACAACCATAGAATACGAAGAAACTTTTAAAAAAGCTAAAGAAGAAATAACCTACAAAAGTATTATAAAAGAATATATAATAAAAGAAATAGAAAAATTAATAAAAATATACAATAATTTTAAAGAGGAATGATTATGAAGAAAAACAGTAAAAGTATTATATGCATATTAGTAATTATAAGTTTTTTAAGCTTTAACTATAATAACTTATTTAACAAAGATGAAACAAAAGAAACCTACACAATCAATTATATACCGGATTATGTAGGCAAAGGTTATATAGAATTAGATAATAATGAACCTAATTTTGATAATGTTGATACTTCGACAAGTTTTGAAGAATATGACAATTTAGATAACTTAGATAGAGCCACGAAAGCTTTTGCAAATATTGGTTATGATTTAATGCCAACGGAAAAAAGAAAATCTATTGGTATGATTAAACCTACCGGCTGGCACACTGTAAAGTATGACTTAATCGAGGGAAAATACTTATATAACCGTTGTCATTTAATCGGATATCAATTAACCGGGGAAAATGCCAATCCCAATAATTTAATTACTTGCACTAGACAAATGAATACAGGTGTCATGTTAGATTATGAAAATAAAGTAGCAGAATATATAAGAAACACTAAAAATCATGTCTTATATCGAGTAACTCCAGTCTATGAAAATGATAACCTATTAGCAACTGGCGTTATTATGGAAGCTCTGTCGGTAGAAGATAATGGCCAAGGTATTAAATTTAAAATATTTGTTTATAATGTCCAAGATGGAATATATATAAATTACAAGAATGGAGATAGTTCCTTATTATGAATAGATGTAGTTGGTGTAATTTAAAAAATGAATTGTATGTTAAATATCATGATGAAGAATGGGGTGTTTTAAATACTAGCGATAAATACTTATTTGAAATGCTTATTTTAGAATCTTTTCAAGCAGGGCTTTCTTGGGAATGTGTACTAAATAAAAGAGAAGCATTTAAGAAAGCTTATGATAACTTTGACATAGAAAAAGTAATACAATATGATGATAAGAAAATCGAAGACCTATTAAAAAATAAAGATATAATAAGAAATAAATTAAAAATCAAAGCAAGCATTAATAATGCTAAAATATTTAAAAGTATTATTGAAGAATACGGTTCCTTTTATAATTATTTAAAGGAATTTACGCAAGGAAAAATATATTTTGAGAGCCATTTTACGTCTTCGGTACTTTCTGATGCCATATCAAAGGATTTACAAAAAAGAAACATGAAATTTGTGGGTACAACAATTATTTATTCATATCTTCAAGCTATTGGAATCATTAACTCTCATGAAGAAGAATGTTTTTTGTTTCAAAATATCACGGAATGAAAATCCAAAATCTCACGGAATGAAAACTTAAAATCTCACGGAATGAAATTTCAAAATCTCACGGAATGGAATCATATTTAATAATTTTTAATATAGAAATAGATAATATGCAAAGGCTTCTGATAATTCAAATTTCTTCTGCAAATTATAATTGTAGTGGAGGATAGCGGAAAGAACTAATAAAATTAAACTAACATTAGAAAGTACAATTGTACTTCTTTTTTTCTTTTTTTAAAAAATTTTAAATTTTTGGTTGACAAATCAATATGTTTTTAATAAAATGATAATAAAAAAAATAAAATAAGTAAGAAGCTGATTAAAATTATGACAATTAAAGATTTATTATTAAAAGTAAAAGAATATGAAAAGAAAGGAATCGAAGAAGTAGAAAAGGCATATAAATTTGCCGAAAAATTACATGACGGGCAACTTCGCCAAAGTGGGGAACCATACATAATTCATCCCTTAACTGTAGCTTATATCCTTGCTGAAATGCATGCAGATATAGATACCATTTGCGCTGCATTATTACATGATACTATCGAAGACACACCAGTTACCAAAGAAGAAATAGCTTATCAATTTAATGAAACTGTAGCCACTTTAGTGGAAGGTGTAACAAAAATATCTAAAATGAATTTTTCTAGTGAAGAAGAAATGAATTATGCAAACACTAGAAAAATAATTACAGGTATTACTGAAGATGTGCGAATAATTATTATTAAACTTGCAGATAGACTTCATAATATGCGTACACTTGAATTTAAATCGGAATTTAAACAAAAAGAAAATGCCTTAGAAACATTGGAATTATATGTTCCACTTGCTTATGCTATCGGAGCTTATGATTTAAAAAAAGAACTTGAAGACCTTTCTTTAATGTATTTATATAGAGAAGAATATAACAAAATTGTAAGATTAATGCAAGGAGCAGAGCAAGCTAAAAACAGTTCTTTAACAATTATGCTAGAAGAATTAAACAAAATTCTAAATAAAGCAGGAATTGAATGTAGCATTGGTATTTGTGCTAAAAGTGCCTATGAAGTATACAAAAGCACCCAAAAAGGCAAGAGTATAAATAACATGCCTGACTTATTGTCTTTGAAAATTATTGTTAATAATGATATTGACTGTTATACAGTGTTAGGTTTTTTACATCAAAAATATCGTCCTATAAATAGTAAGTTTAAAGATTATATCTGTAATCCTAAAACAAATATGTATCAAAGTCTTCATACAACCGTTTTTGGCCCAGAAGACCAAATTATACAAACTCAAATTAGAACGAGAGAAATGGATAAAATTGCATCATTCGGTTTAACAGCATACTTCGATGTTAAAAAAGGAAATGCCCGAGACGAAATGCAACAAGACTTACGGCAAAAATATCAATTCTTTAATTCACTATTAGAAATAAATGAAGCATTTAAAGACAATCAAGATTTTGTAAAACAAGTAAAAAGAGAACTTCTTTCCAATAAAATATATGTATATACCCCAAGTGGTGAAGTAATAGAGTTACCTGAATACTCAACAGCTCTTGATTTTGCTTATAAGATAAGTACGGAGTTAGGCAATAGCTTTGTGTATGCTTTAGTAAACGGTGTTAAAGTTCCTTATAATCACATCTTAGAAAACAAGGATAGAGTCAAAATAGTAACAAATAATTTATCGCACCCTAAAAATGAATGGGCTACATCAGTTCAAACAGTCCAAGCTTTAAAAAGAATAAGAGCAAATACTGTTCCAAAAGAATAAATTTATGTGTTATACTACTTTTAGCAAGGATTGATAAAAATGAGTAGTAAAATAGGTAAAAACGCCAAGCTTTTAATGGCCAATGATTTAATTTATACTTTGACTGCAGTATTTATTGAAACATTTCTAGTAGCATACTTTTTACAAGTAACTAACGAGAGTATCACCACAATAGCAATATATTACATTGTTATATATACATTATTAACAATAGGCATTTGTTTTTTGGAGCGTTTTATTAAAAAGATTCCAAATAAAAGTAAGTATATTATGTCTCTAGGGGTAATCCTAAGGGCTTTGTTTATTTTATTTATTGTTTTGTTATCTGATAAAATTGCTAAATATTATCTTTTAATAGCGGTAATCTACTCTTTATCTGAAATATTTTATTGGTGTTCCCATGAACTTATAAATATAGATGTAATTGATAATGAAAATAGAAAACATTAC